>CAYNNE010000054.1:0-1756 GCA_964398725.1 uncultured Candidatus Saccharibacteria bacterium | reverse complement strand
TTTTTTCCAGCGAAAAAATTTCGCTTGTGCTCGGCGCAAAAATCCTTCAATCCGATTCAGGAACCAAGCTTTTTGCGCCTGCGCAACATTCCCCACGAAACACCGGACAGGCGGCTTTTAAATTTCAGAAAATTTTAAATTAGAGGACGCGACTGAAACGGGAAAAACAAAAGGCCCCGGTCGCGACCGAGGCCTGAAATTTTACGTATCGGAAAAAGGTTTAGAACACCACCCAAACAAAGAGCCAATATAAGCAAAAGGCGATATAATTAATCCAACAACAATTATCACAACCCAGAATGGAATGAACAGCGGAGGGCCTAATAGATGAGTAATCCAGAATTGAGTTCTAGACACAAAACAACCATCAGCAGCTATACGCAAGGCGGATTCATCTGCTTTTTGTAATTCCATACAGGTCCAAATTCCCTTAGGGTTATCAAACTTCCACTCAGGCCGTTCATGGGCAAGTTTCACCAGATTTTTCATGCGATGACGAATACTTTTTTCTCGACTCCAAGGACAATGCAACATCAGATCTTCGTAAAAACATTTTAATATTTGCCGGAATAGACCCTGGTCGCATTTAATCCTGCCAGCGCTACTAGCCCCTTCTAGATAACATCTTAGACCAATTCCATAAGCTATCATCAGATAACAAATCAATAAACTTCCAATCATTTCCCAATCCATCGTCCACCTCCTTTCTTAAAAATAGGCCTACCCACGCTTAGCCTTCCGGTCATCAACAAGTTCACAAAGGTACATGAAAAAATAGTAAATCAAACCAAGAATAAAACAGAGTGAGTATAGCACAATAGCCAGCGGCAACAAGAAACAAATAACGATTGTTTTACGCATTAGAACCCCTTTTTTCTAAAAACATGCAAATGAACTGTGCCGTTATTTTAATTCTATTATAGAACGTTGTCAATTTTTACTGTTATTTTTAAAAAGAAAATATATCCACCAAATACTGCCTGCGGTTTCTAAAATTGTCCATAAAAGAAACATGATGAACATGGATTCATCACTGATTACATCTAACACCTGCCCCCAATAAACCCAACCAATTCTGGCTATCCCAAAAATAAACGCCGCCATGGCCACCACCATCATCAAATCCAAAAGTGAAAACTGAAATTTTTGTTTGCTTTCGTTGGCGTCCATTTTCTCTCCTTTCAAAAAAACTAAGCTAATTATAACTAAGAAGTTTGACTTCCTGAAATTTCTTCTGTCATTGCGAACGATCCCCTTTTGGCCAATTGGCCAAAAGGGGATCGTGTGGCAATCCTCACAATGAAGATTATAAAAAACAAAACTCCGGCCGTAGCCGGAGTAAGTGATTGTATTGAAATTACCATTTCCATTTTGTTTATTATTTATTACCCTTAGAAAGTTCAAATACCCCTAGAAAGCTCAAAACCGGAAAAACAACAGTTCCAACAGAAAAACCAACACCCAATATACTTGCGGCAAAGATGACGAACATCAAAGCAATGCTTAATATGACACTAAAGTAACGTGAAATCAGAGCACCTTCCTCCACATACAACTGATTCATCATGTACAAACAAAAAATACTTAACCCAAAACAACAAACCGCCCCCATTGCGCTAAACAGGCCACAAAAGACAGAATCTAATATCTTTTTAAACATTGGACACCATCCCTTTCTCAAAGTACCTGAACTTTACAACGCCCTAATAATATACGATAATAACTACCAAATGTCAAAGGCATCCAAAACCAAACG
>CAYNNE010000053.1:1271-1801 GCA_964398725.1 uncultured Candidatus Saccharibacteria bacterium | reverse complement strand
GCCTCATAGATTCTAAATACATTATCTTGTCATTCATTGTTTTAACAATATCAGAAACAAATAGCTTTATAAAGCAGGAAGGCAGCTAGCTTCCGCCTACCTACTTCATTTTAATGTGGCCATGGTACAGATTTTGGACGGCCAAGATTGACTTTTGGTCTTTTTGGTTTTATTTCTTGTTCCACTTGCTCTTTTGGTACAAACGAATTATTTTCCAAACTAGAGCCACATTTTTTAGGTATTTTGTTGATCCAAGATGATCTGTCTCGGCACCCTTCTGTTTCTGTCATATTTTTTCACCTCCTTTCATTGCGTCAAACGCGATTCGACCACAAAAAAACCTCCCTTTTGGGAGGCGTGTTTTTTAACACAAAAAACTACAACCTCCCTACGAGATGGTTGTAGTTGTGTAGCTATTTATTAAATTTCTCATTAAATATAATTTATCATTTTTATTTTCCCTTGTCAATGGCTTTTTCAAAATCAGACTGTTTGCTGAATTTGTTCAATTTTTCCAATTCGCTTTTCAT
>CAYNNE010000053.1:0-1261 GCA_964398725.1 uncultured Candidatus Saccharibacteria bacterium | reverse complement strand
AGGTTTATCCATCTAAATTATTTTAGCACTTGTAGATTGTTTTGTAAAACGCTAGGCGGTTTGTTGGATGTGTTCAAGCTTATGGACTCTTTCTTTAACGTTCTGAAGTTTTTTACCAAGAGATATTGTGAGAAGATCAGCAACGTTTGAAATTCTTTTTCCCAACCTTTCTTCAGCTTCTTCCAATTCTTCTCTTATTTTCTCAACATCAACTTTCATGATTGCGAAGTCTGATTGGATATATCCTACGTCTAATTTCGTCTCTTTTACATCAAATTTAATTGAATGGATATCAACCGTTGCTTCTTCCATTCTCTTGGTAAGTCTTTTTAAAACGTCTAAGACTTGTTCATCTTGTGGTTTTTGTTTGATAATATTTTTCATGGATTTAAAGTATACCAAGAAGAATATGTTGATTGTCAACTGTATCTTTCTTGTTCAGAATACTCCTAGTTAACGTTGGTAGAACGGCTACATATTAAATGTAACACAAACTTGTGCATTTTTATTATCGTGTCTCTTGCGTATTTTAAGTGTTCTTTTGCTTCTCTCATCACATCTTCATCTCTGTATTCATTTCGAAAAGCGCATGAAACGTACCCGTGCGATTGTCCTCTAAAGTCACTATGGTCAAGTAATTGTTGAATCATAATGTCATCTGCGAATAAATTACGATTCTTTTTTATCAGCTCAAAGGTAAATGGGTTTATATGAACTTCGACAGAAACGAATATGCGAGTAACAAAATCGTCCAATATCCTTTCCTCAATAATTATTTGAGCTTCGGAATATGGACCATCTTCACCCCAAAGCTTATCCCGCTGATTCTTTGTAAGTTTCATAATCCGGATATTGCTCCGGCGCTACCCCGCGTTGGTCAATAGTTTTTGGTATTTTTGTTTTAATTTTTTGTGGTAGGAAATTTTCGGCTGTTTCTTCATACGGAGAGTCTACTATGCTGATAGTAAAAATTCAAGAAGTAAAACTTAAATCTTATGCGGATTGTTGGATTCGTTCGATTTTTGTAATTCTCTTTTCATGACCATTAACTTGACTCTTAAGTTTTGAATGTTGGCTTGCAGCAATTTCCCTATCTTGTCTTCTAGTTTCAAGCTCTTTTAGCAAAGGATCAACGGTGGTAAGAATAAGACTAGTATGTTTACTGAGTTTCTTTTCGAATTTATCCGTGACTGTATCTATTGTGAACGCTATCTCTTGTCTAATGCCATGCAAAAGTCTTTCAATTGTGACATTTAATTCT
>CAYNNE010000052.1:0-1851 GCA_964398725.1 uncultured Candidatus Saccharibacteria bacterium | reverse complement strand
ATAATTTGAAGTTGGGAATCATAAGAAGAAATATCAGCGAGAAACTGGCAACTAATTTTAGAATTGGAACTCTTATTAAAAAAATAAATGACCCGGCCAGGAGGGAAGTGAAAAGAGCGGTAAATGTTAAAAAGCGCCAGGGAAATTGCAAGTAGCCAAGCGGCGGTATCAGATCCCAGATAGGCTTTGAGTAAAAAGTGGTCATGAAGGCGGAGAGGAGGAAAAGCAAAATAGTGAATAGTGAATAGTGAATAGTGAATAGTTCAGATTTTGATCTGGCACGGTTTTTGAATAGATGAATAAGTGCCATCAAAAAAGCGGCGACTGATACTAAAACATGGAGTTTGCCGATTTTGAAAGAAAGACCATCGACAAGGCCAGCTGCTGATCCGCCAAATCCCCATGGCCAATTCCAAAGTTGCTGGGGATAAACAAAGTGAATGTTGTAGTTGGCCAGACTAACTAGAAGTAATTGATCAACTATAGTGAACTTTTTCTCGATAAGGGCTGGAAGCCAAAAGAAGGCAGAAAGCGCTAGCGCGCTAACAATTGACAACAGACAATTGACAATTGACAATTTTTTATTGGGAGATTGCCAAATGAGAAAAAGCAGATAAAAAGGTAATATGAGCATAAAAGGAAGAAAGATAAGGTTGTGGGTAAGCATCAAAAGGGCAAGAAAAAGAGCGGAAAGATAAATGTAAGTTGGTTTGAGCGTTTGAGTCAACCTGTAAAAAGACCAGAGGATAAGTGGCAGCCAGACAAATGAAAAAGAATCGGCAAGTGCGCCCCTTACATAAACATCAATGGCTCTATAAGGAACCAGAATATAAAATAAACTAGCAACTGTTGCTGCTAACCTTCCCCATATTCCCTTGGCAAAAACATACATGGCAAGACCTGAAAGGAGAATTGATGCGAAAAATACTAACTTGACTGAATCAATAAACCCAAAACCAACAAGATGAAAAGCTTCACCTAGCATATAAACTAATGGCGGATAAAAAACGAAAAGTGGGTAACCAAACCCAAACCCCAAACCATCGACCCAGCGGACCGGAAATTGGCCGGTTTTCAATGCTTGATCAAAAAGAAAAAGACGAGCTATCTGTTGGTCATCATGAATAACATAAAGACCAGGTTTGAAAAGAGGTAAAGAAATTAAGATTGCAACTATAAAAACAAAGATTAAAGGGAGGAAACGTTTCATTGGGAAAGATAAATATAAACTGGTCGAGTACCTATGGCATCAACATCTCTTAGTAAGTCTTCCTTATTATAGTAAATTGAAAGTGTTTGATCACCATAGATTGCTCTTATGGCGTTATCCTGGGAAAGTGCTTGCTTCTCCCAATGGCTATTAAGGGGGTATAAGACTATTGAATTTGGAGGTAGTGTTGGGTAGCTTTGCTTAAGATTAACAGCCATCTTGCGGGGGGTTTTTTGAGCTTCTACCATCCATGAATTTATTTTGTAAAAAGAGAGAGTTGTATAAGAAGTAAATATCCATATCAATAAAATGGGGACAACCATGAAAGTATTCCTACTTATGAAGACAATATATGCAATTAAGAAATAGATACCTATAGAAGCAAGCGTTAAATACATTGTGAAAGTATGGTTTGGCAAAATTAGCACAGGGGAAATTCCAGCTACAAACCAGAAAATAGAAAATGTTAATAAACGAATATTTAAATGTAATCTTTGCTTAAGAAGGTAAAATACTGGAAGCCCAATTCCAAGAGCCACAATCCATATTGCGCCTATAAAAGTCTTTGCGACTAGAAGCCAGAAATCGAGTAAAAACTTACTATTAAAAACGACTAGATTGTTTACTACTTGCTTTTTAAA
>CAYNNE010000051.1:0-1925 GCA_964398725.1 uncultured Candidatus Saccharibacteria bacterium | reverse complement strand
GATCTCTAAGAGTTTTTCTCCATTAATTAACAAATCTTCCAAGAAAGATTCTTTTTCTCTTTTTTGGAGCCTGTTGAAAAACGAAAAGCGCAATTTTGGTTTCTTGAATCGGTAGAAGTTTATAACATTAACTGACCTTTGGAAGTCTCTCTTGGTTAAGAAGATTGGCTGCTTTGCAATACTTCTGTTGAAAACATGGTAAATTTCTCCACCTCTTAAGGGAATTTTTCTATAAGGCACATATTCAAAATAAGCAATGAGTCCCTGTTTGTCAAGCTAGCACAAACCAGGTTTGAAACAGCTAGACAAACCTGGTTTGCCTGTTTGGTTGTGTATCAAGAGATTGAATTCAGATATTCCAGGGTATCTTTTTCGTAGTTATTTTGGGTGAAAGTTACTGGAAAAGGTAAATTCTGACTTTCTATGTGTTTGGGGAGGTTTCTCTAGATTTATATGGCCTCTTTTAATCTTTTGATTTCTGCCTCGAGGATTTTTTCAGCCGCATAGCGAGTACCGTCAAAGCCAGTGGGGACATTGAGGTCGCGTTCAATGTTGCGGTTTAATTCTTCAATTCTCGGCGAGAACTCAGTCAAACCTTCTATAAAACCTTTGTGCAAAGAAAAGGCAGCGCCTAGACCCGCGGCAATTATTGATCTGCGATTGAAACGGATTTCGGGGTTGTCATAATCGCCAGCACCAATATCGGCAAAAGGCTTACCTGCTCTTTGGCAATCCCAAAGAATACCCCAACCAGCTCGGCCAATGACTGCTTTGATTCCTGGATGAAAAATTACTTCAGGTGAGGCTCTTGTGGCAAAATCCAAATTTATCCAAGGTGGGGCTACAATCTGATATCCTTGCGCTGCAAGTCTTTTTGCTTGACGGGTGACAACATCTACTCCGATACCACTTCCCGAAGCCATAATGTAAATACCATTTTCGATGGAAAGATCTGGCGGCTTTTTGTACTTCTTGGGAGCAGGCGTCAATATTTTACCACTGGCATCATAATCAGGTTTAAAGGAAAAAGTATGGATATAACCAAGTTGGGTTGTAACATAAGTTTTTTCAAAACCTTGAGCATATCCAAGAACAGTTTCCAGAACTTGAGAATCGTATGTAAAATTAATACCTTGATCTTCCATGATTCCTTGAACTAGTTCCGATAGAACTACCGGGAAGTAGAAATGAGTTTTTCTCTCATTCGGGGCGGATGCAACAACATTGGCACCTGCATTAATTTCTAATCTTCTGCCGCTTGGAAAAAATTCTCTTGTCTCACTATCCAAAGAAGTTGCCCAAAATCGCCTTGATATGTGATCAAGGACTTGGTCATATACCTGCGGTTGTTTACCAGCTACCTCTTGCATGTGAGCCTTATAACCGGCAGAACTAAATTCCGTCTGCTTCAGAATTGTTCCAAGTTCTCCAGAAATAAAAATATTGCCAGTATCATTTGGAAATTCTTCTCGCAAAATTCGCTTGCTCTCCTCACCATAAATGCTGGGTAAAATGACAACAGGAGGTGTTAAGCCGTGATCCCTAAGAATATTACTTATCTCAAGGCTCGTGGCGACAACTAGTCTTTGTGGTTCATTTCCGTGAATAGCAATGATACCCAAATTCCATGAATTTTCTGCACCGTCTTGGACGAAAATTTTCGCCAGATCATTTTTATTAAATCTAGATGAATCCCCCGTTTTATCTCTCTCCATAAGGTTTACATTATAGGTCTTCTTTTCAGTTTAGTCAAACCTAGTAACCTTTCTGGAGAATTCTTTTGGCAGCAGCAATGGAGTCTTGGGCAATTTTTTGGCGGGCTTTGATTTGTTGAGGATTTTCATAAACTGATTTAGTCCAGGTTTTTCGTGAGCCAAGTGCTGCGATTTCTTTCTGGTAATAATCTGCCGTTTCGAATTCCAGTC
>CAYNNE010000050.1:0-2045 GCA_964398725.1 uncultured Candidatus Saccharibacteria bacterium | reverse complement strand
CTTTAGTCAGGATTTCTGTAAAATAGCACTCCTATGGCACAAGCAAAGAAAACAACTAAAAAGGTAGTAAAAGCCCCTAAAAAAGCCCCTAAAGGCGAAGATTTTGCCGTTATTGATACTGGTGGAAAGCAATATGTAGTGCGTGAGGGGCAAACTCTAAAAATTGAGAAATTAGAGGTAAACGCAGGTGAAAAGATGGTTTTTGATAAGGTTCTTCTTTTGGTAAAGGGGGATTCAGTTTCAGTTGGAACCCCTTACATAACTGGCGCAAAAGTAGAGGCAAACATAACAGAACAAGGTAGGCACAAGAAAATTTTGGTAGTGAAATACAAACAGAAATCCAGATATTTCAAAAGAAATGGACATCGCCAACCATTTACAGAAGTTGCAATAACTTCAATATAAAAGTCGCTCGCCATAATTCTCCGGCGAACGCGCATAAAACCCCCAGCGGGGGTTTTATTGAATGTGTTAAAATACTACCAATTGGTAGTATTTTAACACATTCACCTTAAGCGGCCAAATCTTTCTTTTCTGATAACCTCCTTTCAATTTCGAGTTTTGCCTCGGAACCCATTCTTGAAAAAACATCTATTTTCATTAAATCCTCATTTGTTTCTGCAAGTTCTACTGCGGCCAATGCTAAATTATCCCATTCTTCAATTAAACCTTTATCAGTTCCAACCTGAATGTCAGACAAAATAAAGTCTCTTTGAAACCCTGCCAAAGAAGTAAGCATCGTATTAAAATCTAATGCGTGCATATCGTCTAGTGATAATCTATCAAAATCTGCTCCCTCAAATGGTTTTTCTGGTGTCATAATTATTTACCCCCACACTAAATCTTTTTTAAATTTTATGCAACAAAGTTTAGTATAAGGTGTATTTTTAGAACTATGGTAAATGGATTAATGTTCCTAGTTACTTGCTTAAGGGAAATTATATAAATAAGCAGTGAAGCTTTAAAACTACGCCAACATAAAAACTGATTTAGTGAGGGGGTTTATATTACCTTTCTGCTTATTATAGCGTTTTTTAGAGTATCCGGATCTGCGTACTCAAGTTCTGTTCCGGTCGATAAACCTTTTCCTAGAGATGTAATTGTAAGGGCAGGAAAGAGTTTTTTGAGCTCATTTGAAAGCCATTCTATGGTGTAGTCTCCGTCTGGTGTTAGATCTGAAGCAAGTACAATCTCCGTTAAGTGAGGAACAAGTTTTTTTATTCTCATTTGGAGCTCTCTAAAGCGTAGTTTTTTCTCTGGAGCTTCGTCTAAGACCGAAAGGGTGTTTCCAAGAATAAAATATAATCCTTTAAAAGCCCCACTTGATTCAATATGCAAGAAATCGCTATCTCTTGGAACAACTAAAAGAATATTTTTATCACGAGTTTCATCTGCGCAAGTTTTACAAATTATTTTTTCTTGCCCCCTACTTTTTGGAAAAATTCTAAAACATTCATGGCAAGTGGCTATCTCTTCTTTTAAATTTTCAATATGTTTGGAGAGTTTTGCTAAAAATTGTGGAGTTTGGTGTGCTAAAAAATAAGCAAATCGTTTTGCTTGCCTTGGGCCTATTCCGGGGAATTCCCTTAATAATTCTTCTAAATCTTCGAATGGACTCATATTACTTATAGCTTACAGCCTGCCCGACAATCTGTCATTCAGGCGGGCTTTTAGCTTAAAGCTTCTAGGCTTGCTCAAACTCTTCTTCAGCTCCTCCATGGGAACTTCTATCTATCTCCATAAAACTAGTTTTTTGATTATCAAATTGCATCATTACTGAGCCCACAGGGCCATTTCTGTGTTTTGCCACAATAATTTTTTTCTCACTCATTTGAGCCCTTCTTCCGTCTTCATCTTTTTTATCTTCTCCATGAATAAAAATAACAACATCAGCGTCTTGTTCAATGGAGCCAGAATCACGAAGGTCAGAAAGCCTTGGTTCACCACCCCTTTTTTCAACATCACGAGAGAGCTGTGAAAGAGCGATAACTGGAATATTTAATTCACGGGCCAAATGTTTAAGGGAACGAGAAATTTCAGTCACT
>CAYNNE010000049.1:0-2141 GCA_964398725.1 uncultured Candidatus Saccharibacteria bacterium | reverse complement strand
TTTGAAAAATATGTAGCTGAAATTTTAAATAGAAAAGGTTTTGAAACCAAAACAGATGAAATGGTAATGGGGAGATGTGTTCCACATGAGGTTGATGTGGTGGCATGGAATGAAAAAGATTTAATAATGGTAGAAGCCAAATTTCATAATGAACTCGGCACTAAGTCAGATTTAAAAGTCGTTCTTTATGTAAAGGCGCGCATTGATGATTTAAAAGAAACTGAGTTTGATTATGGTAAATCAAATAGAAAGGTTACAGAGGGATGGCTAGTGACAAATACCAAATTTACGTCAACAGCAATTAAATATGCAGAATGCACTAAATTAAAATTGATAGGATGGAATTATCCAGAAAAGGGAAATCTGCATGATTTGATAATTGAGACAAACACATTACCACTAACTTGTATTACCCAGTTGACACAAGCAGAAAAAAACACCCTTCTTTCACAAGGATTGGTTTTTTGTGATTCTCTCTTAGATAAAGCAGAGACCTTGAAATCAATTGGAATTAAAGAAGAAAAAATTGAGCATATTATGCATGAGATAAAAAGCCTCTAATTTTATGGAAAAACCATTAATTGTTTTTTTAGATACAGAAACGACAGGAGTTGAAGCTACCGATAGGCTTATTCAAGTCTCATACAAAGTAAGGAGCACAGGAGAAACAGATACACAATTATTTTGTCCACCAGAAGGGGTAATACTTACACTAGAAGCAACAAGCGTTCACCATATCACTAGAAAGATGATTGCTGATAAGCCATTTTTTACAAACAGCAAAATGAAAGAGCGTTTACAAGAATTGTTTAGTGAGGGGGCAATAATGGTGGCCCATAATGCAATATTTGATATTGGCGTTATTAGAATGGAGGGATTGGAGCCCCAGAAACATATTTGTACTTTAAAAATTGCGCGTTTTCTAGATTCAAAAGGAGAAATGGCGAATCATAAGTTGCAATATTTGAGGTATGCGTGTGATTTGGAAGTTGAAGGAAAAGCGCACGACGCAGAGGGGGATGTGGCTGTATTGGAAAAGTTGTTTGAATATTTTCTTAACAAACTAACCATTGAAGAAATGTTAGAAATTTCAGCTAAGCCAAGTTTTATAAGAAGATTTTCTTTTGGAAAATATAAGGGCGAATTGGTGTCTGATGTTGCCAAAAAAGATAAAGATTATCTACGTTGGTTTTTAGAGACAAAAAAACAAGACGAAGCCAAAGATGAAGACTGGATTTATACACTTACAGAAGTATTAAAATAGTGAAGTATTAAAATAATTATAATAATCTCATTCTAACATTCTTAAGAATGTTAGAATGAGATTAAATACAGTTATGAAAAAATATCGTGATATTGAAAAGATAACAAAAGGTATAGCAAATCATAGAAGAATTGAAATTATGGATTTGTTATCCAAAAAACCCGGTTTATCTCTGCAGGACATAGCAGAATCTTTAAAAATAAATTTGAAAACAGCATCTTCTCATGTAAAAAGATTAAATATTTCAGATTTAGTATGGAAAACTAGTGATGATAAGTTTGTTAAACATCATTTATCTCCACAAGGCAAAGTCATTCTAACGTTCTTAAGAACGTTAGAATGATAATAATTTATGACAATTATTAAAGAAGAAATGAAAAAAGTGAAAGATGACTTGTTGGAGGATGAGTCGTTGCCTTTATATAAATACAGAACAGAGAAAGGAAATTTTCCTGTGATAGGTGAGGGGAGTCATGATGCAAAAATTTTATTTATTGGCGAAGCGCCGGGAAAAAATGAGGCAAAAACAGGAAGGCCATTTGTTGGGCGTGCTGGGAAGATTTTGGATGAGCTTTTAGTTGGGGCTGGAATACCACGAGATGATGTTTATATAATTAATATTGTAAAAGACAGACCACCAGAAAATCGTGACCCAACAGAAGAAGAAATTAAAAGTTATGGCCCATATTTAGATAGACAATTAGAAATAATTAAGCCAAAAGTTATTGCTCCGCTCGGGCGGTTTTCAATGAAATATATTTTGGATAAATTTAATTGCATAGAAAATGAATTACCCATCTCACAGCTTCATGGGCGAGTAATTGATGTCGACGCTCCATTTGGTCCGATAAAAATAGTTCCCTTATATCATCCTGCC
>CAYNNE010000048.1:0-2301 GCA_964398725.1 uncultured Candidatus Saccharibacteria bacterium | reverse complement strand
CCCTGGATTCAAACAGGACCACTCTTTACTCTTGTGGGCCAACAGTCTACGACTACGCCCATGTTGGTAATTTGCGCTCTTATATTTTTGCAGACACCCTAAAAAGGGTTCTCAATTATGCAGGCCACAAGGTGGAGCACTCAATAAATATTACCGATGTTGGCCATCTTTCTGGAGATGTAGATGAGGGCGAAGACAAGATGACTAAGGGTTTAAAAAGAGAAGGTTTGCCTTACACAATGGAAGCAATGCACGAACTTGGTACTAAATATATGAATGCTTTCAAATCTGATTTGGACACGCTAAATATAATTCAACCCGATTATATGCCCCGCGCATCAGACTCAATGTACATAAGTGAGGATTTAAACCTTATTCAAAAACTTCTAGCGAAAGGGTTGGCTTATGAAACTAGCGATGGAATATATTTTGACACCGAGGCATTTCCAAACTATGGGGCACTTTCAGGACTTCCGAAACCAGAGGAATTGGTGGCGGTCCCCCATCCTAATAAAAAAAATCCTCGAGACTTTTCTTTATGGAAAAAAAATGATGAGTTTGGTTTTGAATCTCCTTATGGCAAAGGTTTTCCCGGCTGGCACATTGAGTGCTCTGCAATGTCTATGAGAACACTAAAAACAGAAACTCTAGATATTCATACAGGAGGAATTGATTTAGCTCCAATCCACCACAACAACGAAATTGCCCAATCAGAAGGGGCAACAGGAAAGAAGTTTGCCAACTTTTTTATGCATTCAGCGTTTCTGACTTTTTCTGGAGATAAAATGGCAAAGTCAGAAGGAAACATTGTGAACCTAAAAGAAGTTATGGCAAAAGGATTTCATCCAATGTCTCTCCGTTATCTTTTTTTAACAGCGCACTATAGAACTCCTGTAGATTTCACATGGGAAGCTCTTCAAGGCGCACAGCAAGCACTTGAAAGACTTGTTCATAACTATGCATTAACTAGCGAATCAATAGAAAATAATAAACTTTTTGATTTTGTATCTGACGATTTAAATACTCCCCAAGCAATTGCAGAAATGAATGAGTCTGGGTTTGATGAAGAATTTGCTGAAAAAGTTTTAGGATTGCCCATTAGAAAACTTGCAGATGAAGTAAAAAACATCCCTGAAGAAATAAAAGAAAAACTCTCTCAAAGAGACTTGGCCCGCTCTGAAAAAGACTATGAAAAAAGTGACCAATTGAGGGCCGAAATTACGGCCCTGGGTTTTTCTGTTTTTGACCAAGGAGATAAAAGTGTGGCACTAAAACACCTCTCCACAGCATAGTCACAGATTTGCTATTGGAACGCTTATACCTAGGGCATATAGTTCTCTATATGGCAGATTCACCTAGCTTTGTTAGAGTACCCCCCCAATCATTGGATGCTGAAAAAGCATTGCTTGGTTCTATTTTTTTAAGACCTGAGACTATTTACGAAATAATAGACCTTGTCTCCCCTCCCTCATTTTACGCAGACAAACATGCGCGCATTTTTGAAGTAATGCTTGAGCTCATGAACAAACATGAGCCAATAGACCTAATTACTGTTTCGGAAAAAATTGAAAACAAAGGTTTCTTGGAAGCAATTGGTGGAAGGCAATATCTTGGAGAAATTACTCAAAGCATTCCAACATCTTCAAACATCAGACACTACGCTGAAATTGTTCAGAAGAAACACTTAATGCGATTGCTCATTGAAGCGGCGGATCATGTTACGCGCCTTGGATTTGAAGAGTCTGCTGATTTGGAACATATTTTGGACCAAGCCGAAAAAAGGGTTTTTGATGTCACACAAAGATATTCTTTAAACCAAAATTTTAAAGAGTTAAAACCCCTTCTTCATGAAGCTTACGAAAGACTTGAAAAACTTTCTAATTCCCCTGATGAAATACGCGGAGTCCCTACTGGCTACAAATCACTTGATAACCTTCTTGCTGGCTTTCAGCCATCAGACCTTATTATTCTCGCTGCTCGTCCTTCCGTAGGTAAAACCGCGCTTGCTTTGGACATTGCGAGAAGGACCGCAATTGAGCACGGAACACCCGTTGGAATATTTTCTCTTGAGATGAGTTCCCACCAGCTTGTGGACCGCGTAATGGCAGCGCAGTCTCGCCTTGATTCTTGGTTATTGAGGCGTGGAAGAATTAAAGGTGAACAATTTGTTTCTTTGAGAAATGCGCTCGATGACCTCTCTCGTGCACCAATTTACATAGACGACCAACCTGGAAATTCAATTATGCGCATGCGCTCTGCTGCCAGAAAATTAAAAATAGAAAAAGGTTTAAAACTTCTCAT
>CAYNNE010000047.1:924-2531 GCA_964398725.1 uncultured Candidatus Saccharibacteria bacterium | reverse complement strand
TAGTCTTCCCATCTCTCTATTTTTTCGACAAAACCATTGTACACATCTTGATCGGTCTTTGCCTTTATGTATACTTTCACTTCGTGTCCCTCTTTTTTTATCGTCCACGCCAAATCGCCCGACAAGCTCTCGAGCGAGACAAAGAGAAATTTGAGAGGAACTCTGAAATTTTGTTCCAGTGAAACTGGGGAAGTTTGTATTGTTTCTTCTGCCAAAAGGGTTTTTAAAAAATATTTTCCTATCTAATCCTATTTTTATTTTCCGGCATTGTCAATCTCGTTACAGAATTCTATAGAGAATAATTTTAAGAAACTGCCGCAATTCCCCAAAAGTAAACTACCGAAAACCACTTCTAAAGTAATTCTGTAACGGGATCAAGAAAAAAGCAATATGTGGAAAACTTTTACCTGCGACTTTGGAAACAAAAGGCCGTTTGTGAAAACGGCAGCTATAAAATTTATGGCTCATGCACCTGCTGGTTTAATAAATTTTTCTTCCCTTCTGCTTGGGAAGATATTTTTCTTGCTCGAGACGCCAGATTTCCTGCTCGGCAACAAATTTTATACCATGGTTGACGCCTATCCACATTCCAACTGCTGCCGAAACCAGAATCGTAAAGACAGCATAGTATTCACCAACCATCTGATCGGAAGAATCGATAAGTGCATATACTACAATCGTAAGGGTAACAAACCGCTCAACCAACAATATGCCGAAAAGAAAAATTGCCACACCCACCAAAAAACCAACAATTTTTTCAACCCACTTCTTCATTTGACTATAGAACCCAAAGAGATACGATCCAGCCATAAGAAGAAACATCCCCAGCGTCGGGCACAAAGGATTCAGATAAAACCAGTCCATGGCGTATGTTCCAGAGATCTGTGCATAGTATAGACCACTATCGAGAAAAAGAAAAGAAATGAGCCCTCGAGAGATTCCTAGTGCTCTGTCAACTTAAATTTTGGCTCTTCGGCGTTTTTCTGCGTCAAGTCTGCGAGTTTCTGCGAGTGCCGCTTTTAGCCCTTTATTTAGTTAAAATATATTCTTGCAAAAAATATTGCTAAACAATAAGTTGGTACTTAGGCTAAAACAGCACTAGCTAAACCCCACATACTGAATTTCTTCCTCCAGCAAAATCCCATATTTTTGGCGGACTTTTTCTTTGGCAATGGCAATGAGAATCGCCACCTCCTCGGCCGTGGCCCCGCCCTCGTTCACAAAAAAATTGGCGTGCTTGGGAGAAATAAACACCTGCCCCACTTTTTTCCCTTTTAATCCCGCTTGATCAATTAAAAACGATGAGGGAATGGTTTGGCGGTTCTCAAATTCGCGCAATTCGGAGAAGCGATCAAGCAAATATTGTTTGTCAATGTCTTTGCGTACCCATGAAATATTTTTGAAAATACAGCCGCATGATTTGGTGCCAATGTCTTGTTTTTCAGCTCTCTCCAAAGAAATGTTTTTTATTTTCTCTTGAATTTCTCTCGGGGTTTCTTTTTTAAACTTTAGTATGGCGTTAACAATAATCCATTCAGGGTGTCTCTTAAAAATGGAGCTGCGATAAGAAAACTCGCATTCCTTGTTTGAAAATTCCCCAAACTCTT
>CAYNNE010000047.1:0-914 GCA_964398725.1 uncultured Candidatus Saccharibacteria bacterium | reverse complement strand
TTCATTTGCAGTGTCATAAAAACGTATGGCTTTCGTCACGTCCTTAATTTCATTTCCAAAACACCCGGCATTCCCCCTGACCGAACCCCCAATCGTTCCCGGAACACCGATTGCCCATTCAAAGCCAGAGAGACCTGCTTGCGTGATCTTAGCAACAACCTGCGCCATCATGAGCGCCGCTCCCGCGGAAACTTCAGTCCCATTGATTGCAACACCGCCGTCCGCAAGATGAATGACTAAACCACTGTATCCTTTATCAGACACAAGAATATTTGATCCGGCGCCAAGAATAAAAAAAGGGATGCTTTTTTCTTTTGCAAATTGCAGAGCTTCCTGCAAATCTTCTTCGCTTTTTATTTCAGCATAAAACCGTGCGGGCCCTCCGATTTTATATACCGTATGGTCAGCAAGGGGAATGTTTTCTTGAATTTCTGCCATAGTTGTTTTCTATTCTAAAGATTTTAACCTCTATTTGCAATAAATCAGGAAACTTGCATAATGAAGAAAGGCATTAGCTTACTCCTATGGCATAAGGAACATGCACTCATTTACCCGCCAAACTTTTGTAGGGAGGTGGGTTACAGAGCAGGCACTCACAAAGGATCCCGCACTAAAACTTTGGCGATTTAGGTGGCATAAGGAGCAGGCACTCATTCACCCTCCCACCTTTACTTGGTGGGTCATGAAGCAGGCACTCACAAAGGACAAATGTTTGGAGTTCAACCCTCCATAGCCCTCCTTGCGAAAGGCGGGCATTTTCCTATGGATATTCAAAAAAACATTTTATTGGCCGCCCATACTGTCTACAAAATTGGCGGGCCGGCGCGATTTTTTGCTGAAGCCAAAACTCCGGGAGACCTTACAGAAGCTTTGTCTTTTGCCAGAGAGAAAAATCTTCATTTTTTTATTTTAGG
>CAYNNE010000046.1:0-2750 GCA_964398725.1 uncultured Candidatus Saccharibacteria bacterium | reverse complement strand
TATAAATCAACAATGTCTCAAGCATAAGTATATTCAAGGATTTTAAAGAATGATAAAAGAGAAAAAGAGGTGAAAAAAAGCTTTAAATATAGTTTAAAGCTTTTTAAAAGCTTATATGATTGAGATTAACATCCATATTTTTTAAGTGAAAATTTGAATAGAAAAAGGAAAAGCATATTCATATATAAGTATGGTTAGTGGGGTGATAAAGACTCACAAAACATGGGCAGAATGCGAAGCTAGAGTAAAAGGAAAACACGCTTCATACAAAAAAGCATTATCTTTGGCTGATGAAAAGAAAATTATTAAAGAATTTGAGAATAAATGAAGATAATTAAATTTAGACAGCACTTTATTCCAGAAATTTTAAATGGGACCAAAAACACAACTTGGAGATTATTTGATGATAAGGACTTAAGTGTGGGGGATGAAATTGAATTAGTTGAAAAAGAAACACTTAGCAAATTCGGAGAAGCAAAAATTGTAAGTGTAATTGAGAAGAATATTGAAGAATTATTGCCACAAGAATTGTTGGAACATGGGTATGAAGATGTTGATGGAATGATTGAGGGACATAAACTTTATTATGGAGATAAGGTAGATTTAAAAACGAAGGTTAAAATTATTCAGTTTGAATTAAAAAAATGACCACGCGGGACATACTCCTCGCATTTTTATTCACAATTTTCGGAGTTTGGGTTTATGAATTTTTTAGTACTGGTGCAATTTTGCTTTGTGTAATTGCAGTGTGTACAACATATTTTCTAACTAAACAAAAATCTTCTACGATTGCTGTTTTAATTGGAATTGTTTTGGGTGTCGCATCTTTATGGGTGTGTCAAAATGCTCCCAATCGCGTTCTTTTTAACACACCTAACATAGGAGAAAAAATTTCTGGTATTGCTGAAATTAAATCCGCCAAGCAAAGCCTTTTTGGATTTCAGTATGTAGCTGAAATAGAGATGCAAGGCAATAAGGTAAAAGTAATTCTTGAAACTGCTGATGCAAAACCACTTTCGTATGGCGATAAGGCCAATTTTACAGGCACTCTTTCTGAGCCAGAAGATTTTGTAGGCGAATATGGCAAAACCTTTCACTATAAAAATTATTTGCGTGCCAAAGGAATTTTATTTGTTATTAAAAATGCAAGGCTTTCAAATGTTCAAAAACATTCTGGGTTTTCAACATTAAAAATTCTAGACAATATAAAAAATAGTTTTGAATCCAGTTTAGAAAAAGTTTTACATGAGCCAGCAGTTTCATTGGTGGAGGGTACAATTTTAGGGGATAAGGGTGCCATGACAAAAGCCGATACGGAAAACTTCAGAAAATCTGGACTTATTCACATGATTGTTCTTTCCGGATACAACATTTCTATTGTCATAGCATTTATTTTAGCGATACTGAAGTCGTTCCCAAGAAAGATTTCACTGATTTCTGCAATTGTGGCGGTGGCGTTGTTTGTGCTTATGTCTGGCGCATCAACTACTGCGATAAGGGCCGGCGTTATGGGTTCTCTTGTTATAGCTGGCAATTTTGTACACAGAAAACTTGATGTTTTACGCTTGCTCTCCATTACCGGCACACTAATGACAATTTTTAGCCCACTATCTGCACTTTTTGACCCCTCTTTTCAACTTTCTTTCTTGGCAACATTCGGACTTATTTCATTTGGGCCGTGGGTAAATAGAAAAATCAGTTTTATTACTGAAAAATATGGCTTGAGAGAAATTGCTTCAGCAACAATCGGGAGCCAGATAATGACACTTCCTTATCTTGCGTATTCAATGGGGGCCGTTTCGGTGGTTTCTTTATTTTCTAATGTTTTGGTTTTACCGCTCGCACCTATTTTGATGCTTTTTGGATTTTTAACGGGGCTATTTTCATTTGTTCCGTTTATTTATCTCCCTTTTACTTTTATAGCCCACGCAATTTCTTCTTATATTTTTAGAGTAAGCGAAATTTTTGCTAGTCTTCCTTTTTCAATGGTTGCAACACCAATAGCTAGCGCAATAATTGTTTTGCCACTTTATATTTTCTTAATTATTTACGGATTTAGAATTTATCAGGAAGAGAAATTAAGAGATGACAGATAAAAACCAATAAATATTTTTTATTTCCTGAAAGCCTTTGCTTGATCATCAAACATTTTTTTATAAATACCACCATGTTTAATTAATTCTTTGTGATTTCCCATTTCTTCTACGGCCCCTTTTTCCAATACGATTATTTTGTCCATATTTTGTGTCGTATTAAATCTATGTGTAATCACAATCAAAGTGTTTTTACCAACAGCCCTCTCCATTGCTTCAAATATTTTTGTTTCTGAAAGCGCATCTATGGCGGCCGTTGGTTCATCGAGTACCATAATAAATCCATTTCTGTATATGGTTTGTGCCAATGCAATTTTTTGTTTTTGGCCCTTTGATGGTTCTATGCCACCCTCAAACTCTTTGCCGAGTTGCTGATCATATTTATGTTCCCATTCCTCGATAAATTCACTTGCACCACTAAATTCTGCGGATTTTTTTACTAGTTCTATATCGGTTGGTTTTTCTGTCCTGCTCATTGCTATCGAATCTTTCACGGGAAGGTCATAGCTAATGTAATCCTGAAGTAGAACTGAAAGATATGAAGTCCACTCATCAATATCTAGCTCTTTTAAGTCCACTCCATTTATAAGGACAGTTCCCTCATCTGGATCATATATTCTTGATAAAAGTTTTATTAATGTAGATTTACCTGCTCCA
>CAYNNE010000045.1:0-2782 GCA_964398725.1 uncultured Candidatus Saccharibacteria bacterium | reverse complement strand
AGACTTGTGCACATGTTTTTGTATTAGCTCCTGTCATAAAAAATCCCCTGTGGGGTAAGCCGTATAGTATCAAAGCGATGGGTTGCCCGCAACAACAACCAAATCCTATGGTTAAGTTATTTCATTGGGGAGTATTGGTGACCTTTTGACGCTCACTCATCAATGAAATGACTTTGACCCAAGTTTTTTATTCCTCCCCTTCACCTAAAGTACCCGCTTTTTCTCTAGCTTCTAATTCATTTGTAATATCTTCTATATTTCCAGCCAAAATTTCGTCTATGTTGTGCCAACTTTCTTTTATGCGGTGATCTGTAATTCTATCTTGTAAATAGTTATAGGTACGAATTTTTTCTGATCTATCCCCTGTACCAATCTGGCCCCTGCGGTCTGCTGATAGTTTTGATTCTGCCTTCAAACGCCTTTCTTCTTCTATTTTTGCCACCAATATCTCCATTGCTTTTTCTCTGTTTGCGCTTTGAGATCTTTGTGCAGTAGAACGAACTGTAATGCCTGTTGGTTTGTGGGTTATGCGGACAGCAGTCTCCACCTTATTAACATTCTGCCCTCCCGCACCACCTGAGCGAGAAAATTCCATTTCCAAATCGGCTGGATTAATTTCCACTTGAGAGTGTTTTCGTACAGGTAAAATAACAACTGAGGCAGTAGATGTGTGAACCCGTCCAGACTTTTCTGTTGTGGGAACTCTTTGAACTCTGTGAACTCCCGTCTCAAAGCGGAGAATTTTATAAACATCTTTGCCTCTTATTTCAAAAGCGGCATCCTTAAATCCTCCTAACGGCGATTTAGAAATATCTATTTCTTTGACACTCCAATTATTTTTTTCTGCAAATTTTGCATACATAGTAGAGAGTACTTCGGCAAATAAAGCCGCCTCTTCCCCTCCGGTACCAGCTCTTACTTCCAAAATTATTTCGTTGGGAAACTCATCTTCTGCTTCCTCTTCTTTTAAAATTTCGTCTAAGTGTTTTTTAAGCTCATCAATTTGTGCGCGAATATTTTTTAAATCTTCCTCGGCAAGCTCACTAAATGCAGGGTCTTTTGAAAGTTCAATCGCCTCCTCTTCTTTTTTAAGCAAATCAGATAACTGTGATGCTTGATAGGCAGTTTTTGGATTTTCTTTGTATCGAGAAAAATCTGTATGAGTCATTTTAAAAGGGCAAGCTACTTAAGCTTTTTTTGTCCCTTTTTTTGCCGCTGCTTGTCTTGTCTTAAATCTTTCAACGCGTCCCGCTGTGTCTATCACTTTGTCATTACCAGTATAAAAGGGGTGTGATGCTGAAGATATTTCAACAGACACTAGAGGATATTCTTTTCCATCTGTGTGCTTTTTTGTTTCATTAGTAGCTATTGTGGAACCAATAAGAAAATCCACCTTTGACGAGTTGTCATGGAATAAGACTTTTCTATAGTTTTCTGGGTGAATCTCTTTTTTCATTGCTCGCTTAATATACCAAAAGTTTCAAATATCGCAAGAATAAATGAAAAAGGGCCCAGACATTAATTCGTCTGGGACCCTTGTCGCGCTGGTACGGAACACCGACGCCGAGCAGTGTCTAACTGCTCACCTAGGAAAAAGGAACTTTCGTGTGAACGCTGGTACCAAGCCCGCGTCCACAGGACTCGAACCGAGGCTCTTCGGCCTCGAGCGCACGTCGTCGGGCGACGCGGCATATCCCCCCGATACAGCAGCGACTTTGTCACTGAGACCACGCGCAGGTCGTATCGGCGGACCAGAATGGGTGCCATAGCGCGTTCGGCTACCCACTCGGCAAAACACTGTTCACCAGGTCATGCTGGTGTGTACGCATACTCCCCAGATGGTGTGATTCAAAGTTTGGGGGTCCCGAACTGGTATCGTACAACTCTATTATACACATATTGGTTTTTTTGTCAAGTACCTAAATATCGGTTGATATTTAGGTACTTGCTTCCTCGTGCGCTCGCAAATTGTATATGCATACAAATTCGTCGTTCACAGGAACTGCGTAAGCAAGCTTCCGCAATTCCTGACTCCCTCGAATTTGTGAGCAAGCTCCCATTTGGCTCGCTTTACTCGGAAGTTCAAATTAAAGCAATATTAAAAAGTTTTGTAAGTAATTCTTCTACTCTTCTATTTCTCTCGCTCCGCTCAGTTGTTCAATTACCATATTTAAAGCGAGGGTTGGTTGTTTTAAAAGCTCACGAGGCTATTCCCAAATAGATTTAGCGTAATAGAAAAACGCCAACTGTTCGAACGAAGTGAGTTTTGGCGTTTTTCGTTTATGAAGCTTATCTATTTGGGAATTTTCAGCTGAGTGGTAGTTGATTTTAAAACAACCAACCCGAGCGTTACTTATACAGATTTCAAGAAATCTATATTGATTTGAATAGACTCTGCTTTTTTTAAAACCTCATTACCATAAGTAAGACCCACATTGGCTCCACCACTACTATTGAAGCAGGTTCTTCCGGAATAGTATTTACAAGCAGCAGTTCTTTCGTTTGTATATGTACCAGTATTAGCTCCCAAATCTGAAAGATAAATTGCGGTAGCGGTAATTGCATGTTGAGCATTCCATGGATTGGCCTGATCAGCATCAATACCATAAACTTTTGCTATTCTTTTTTTGAAAGATTCCCAAGTTGATGGAATAAATTGAGATGGTCCCATACCACCACCAAAACCTCTTCCTACATAATATTTACCATCTCCATTTGGATCTATTGGACATGACACCGGAGTAACAGACCACGACCTTCCTAAACGAGTAGCAATAGATTC
>CAYNNE010000044.1:0-3704 GCA_964398725.1 uncultured Candidatus Saccharibacteria bacterium | reverse complement strand
CAAACATATACACCTAGTCAAACAACACGGAGAAAAACCAATCATCCCTTCCTTCATATTTAAAACTAACATTTTTAAATTCTATGATTGGTGGACCAGAAAGATTTAATATTACGGGGTTCTCGGCTCGTTTTATGAATGGTTTTGTGTCTATTACGGCGAGAATATCAGTAGCATAAAGATTTTTCTCTAATAATGTGGCAGTCTGTGATAAAAATTGATTTATTGATCCGACCAGTTGGCCTAGTGCACTAATTATGAAAACCATAGAACCAACAGAAATCAATCCAGCCAATACATTTTTAGAAATTAAAAATAAAGCAAATCCATATCCAGTAGCTCCAATTATTGTTGCTATTGTTTGATACAAAAATCTGCTTCTATCCGTCTTCTTTATATCGTTTTGATAAGATACGAGTATATTTTTTATATATTCGAGAATACGCTCCCCAGATTGAAGGATTTTTGTTTGGGTAATACCAAGACGCCCCGTAATATGGCTCCTCATGTGGTAGTACTGTTTCTGTCTTTCACTGTATTCTGACCATATACCCCAAGACTTATAACCATATTTTAACTGAACTATGAAACCAGGAATTGATGAAACAATAACAATTACATACACTTGCCAGCTAATAACGGAAGTTATTATTGATGAAGCTAAAATAACGGCAATATTACCGAAGTTATCAAATTGGGCCTGAATGATTTCATACACTGGCCAAATACTTCTATCTAGGGCTCTATGAAGAAGGTTTTGAAAACTGGGACTTTCGTGGTGACCAAGGTCAATTTCGAGCCTTTTTCTAAGAACAGTCATTTCTAAGCCAAGTTCATTTTCCGATCTCCATAATTTGCTCAAAAAAGAACTAAAAGAATTTAAAATTTTAGTTCCGCCATATATGGCTGCATAAATTAAAACAAAAAATGTTATTTGTTCGATTGACCCAGCTTCTTTAAGAGAAGCAATCATTGCGTTTACTATATTTCCAAGAATTTTTGACTGAAGTAGTGGGGCTAAGTTGGTAATTATTGTTAGAATAAATAAACCAATAGTTAACCCGGGAGCAAAATCAATCGCCATTCCTATTCCACGGCGCACATTCTTTACTAAAGATAAAAGTTTGTTCATTTAATGTGTTTAGTTAGACCAAAGCTTTAGCATAATTATTTTCACAAGTTGACCAATTAAGATTTGTGAAAAAGTCTTCAACATATTGTTTTTTGCCAGACGATTGATAGTCAGCTACATACGAGTGTTCCCACATATCAAGGGCGAGGATTGGTTGTGTTCCAGATAGTTGCCCAAAATGTTGTTCGTCTACCCAGTGAATCATTAATTTTTGAGTTTGTTTGTCGTACGAAAGCATCGCCCAGCCAATACCACGAGTGAGTGCCATTGCTTTAAATCCGTTTAGGAACACATCAAAAGTTCCCCAAGTTTTTTCAATTTCAGATTTAAGAGCGCCACCATCTGTAAGTTGAATAGGTTCACCTTCTAAATTAGAAAAATAATATTCATGATTTCGCATACCGTTAAACTCAAAAGACATTCTTCTATGCAGTTCGTTAATCACATAAGGAGCAAAAGCATCTTCTTTTATATATCCTTCATATACTGGAATCTTTTCCAAGATACTATTCAAATTTTTTACATAACCTGAATAAAGTTTTAAATGCTCCTCAATTGTTTTGGCTGATATTCCTTTTAGGGGAGGAATGGCGAAAGTTTTTTCTTTAAATGGTGTCATGTGAATAATTATATACAAAAAGCGGCGCCACAATGTGTGGCGCCGTTCTCTTTTGTGCTTACCTTCTTCCGTGTTGCATTGTCCGCAAGCGACCGCGGACTTTGCGGGAGTTTCTGTATCCCTTGTATCCGCGCCGAACTGGTTTTGGCCATTCTGAAAGTTGACGGACGATGTCCTGGATTCGTAGAGTGAACCACTCCTGCGAACCTACAGCTATCATAGCCCTTGCCATATACCTCGCTGTTTAGAGACTTTTATATGATATCAAAAATCAATATGGAAATTCAGAGAATATAATAAATAGGTGGATTTCTTTAAAAATAACCACAAAAAAATTCTGCTATCTTTTTTGGTGCTTCTTAATCTAATTGTGTGGATTCAAGTTTTCTCATACAAAAATAAAAATTATTTAAGAGTAGTTTTTTTAAATGTTGGGCAAGGTGATTCTATTTATATAAGAGCACCTAGTGGAAATGACATGCTTATAGATTCTGGGCCAAGAGATAGGTCGGTGCTTCGTGAATTGGGCGCGGTGATGCCGTGGAATGATAGTGATTTGGATGTGATTTTAGAAACCCACGCAGATGCGGACCATATAGGTGGTTTTCCAGATACTTTAAAAAGATTTAAAGTCGGCGCCCTTATTGAAAGTGGGAATCATTCCAAAACAAATACTATTGATTCATTAATAGAAGAAATTGTTGCAGAACAAAAAATTCCTAAAGTATTTGCTAAAGCCGGAATGAAAGTTGATTTGGGGGATGGGGTTATTTTTGAAATTATTTTTCCTGATAAAAATGTAGTTGGGTGGGAGACAAATAAAAGTTCAATTGTGGGAATTCTTTCTTATGGTTCGCATAAATTTCTTTTAACGGGAGATTCTCCTTCAGAAATAGAAAATTATTTGGTTCAAAAATTACAAAGAGAAGGTAAAAATATTGATGTGGATGTTTTAAAACCAGGGCACCACGGCTCAAAAACATCCACAAGTGGGTATTTTTTAAATGCTGTTAAACCAGAATACGCAGTTATTTCTGCAGGAAAAAATAATCGTTATGGACACCCTTCAATTGAAGTTATTAATAAATTGAAAGCACAAAATATTGAAATTTTTAAAACGGCAGTGAATGGGAGAATAGAATTTAATACGAATGGCGTGAATTTAATTCCAATTTTGCAGTTTAAATAAATGAAAACCCCGTACCAGAGCAGAGCTCGGTACGGGGCATAGGCGTGTAGCGCTTACTTCTTCTTAATTGCTGGCTTTATCGCCATGTATATTGCGTATGCTGAGAACACCCCGGCCATTAGAGATACAAGCCCGACAATCAGGGAACCCTCTGCTCTTTTTGCATCGACCACAGCATTGTCCCAAACGCCATAAAGTGCTAGAGCTTCTCGCAAATACACAAACGAGAGACCAAGCAATAACATAATCAAAACGCCAGCAATGAACACTGACCTTTTGTCTTGTTTGGTTAGTTGATATGTCACAAGAACCTCGCGGTTGAATTCCGTGGGCTAGATTACTTATTAAAATTATTTAATCAAGCCTGCTTTTTTGAGAGTTTGAATAAACGAAAGGGCGCATATGATTTAACAAAATCATATGCGCCCAGCTTGACTACCACCGCTCTTTCCAGACCTCAAACGTCAACATCACAGCGGCAATGAACAAGACGAACTGTATTGACCCTAGCACGAAGATTCCAGCGCCGGTGATGGCAAACTTCTGCCAAAATCCTGTGGGATCCGTGAAGTTGTATACCACGAGGAAAATCCACGACGGTATTCCGGCCACGATAATGATGATGAGTTGCATGATCAACTTCGCGAGAAACTCTCTCACTTTTAGCTCCAAAGAGTGGAATTGTTGCGGGGTTGAGAAACTGTCCACATACAATTATACACCCTTTATAAATCATTGCTATTCCAAAAGGTCGTAGTTGCGTC
>CAYNNE010000043.1:0-3816 GCA_964398725.1 uncultured Candidatus Saccharibacteria bacterium | reverse complement strand
TATACGGAGAAACCTTAAACGGGCCTATTATAGAGGTGGTTGGAACTGCAAAAAATGTGTCTTTTCTTTCTTTAAACGATAAGCAAATATTTATAAATGATGAGGGCGAATTTAGAGAGCGTTTGCTCCCCTCTTCTGGCCTCGTTATACTAACCCTAAAAGGAAAGGACAGGTTTGGCAGAGAAAAGAAATTACAAGAAAAAATAATAGTTTTGGGCGATAAAGCACCACAAACAATAGCAACAACAACCAGCGCAACCACCACGCCAGAAAATTAACTTTTAAAAATATGAAAAAAATAAAAAAAGAAACAAAAGTAAAATTGAATATAGACAGCAGAGAGATAAAAAAACCAAGAGAAGAGTCTGAAGAAAAATCTACATCAAACAAAAAAATTGATGAAGCGGTACGAGCCATCAAAACAAAGTTTGGTGAAGACTCAATAATGATGCTCGGTGATGCAAGACGAGTTGATGTTGATTCAATTTCAACCGGCTCAATTGGTTTGGATGCTGCGCTCGGTGTGGGTGGACTTCCTCGCGGAAGAATAATTGAGGTCTTTGGTCCGGAATCAAGCGGAAAAACTACGCTCACCCTTCATGTAATTGCAGAGGCACAAAAGGCTGGAGGAGTTTGTGCATTTATTGATGCAGAACACGCACTGGATCCAGAATATGCAAAACGACTCGGAGTAAAATTAAACGAGCTCCTAATTTCTCAACCAGACACAGGCGAACAAGCATTGGAAATTGTGGATTCACTGGTTCGTTCAGGAAAGCTTGATGTGATAGTAATTGACTCTGTTGCTGCTCTCACACCCAAAGACGAGATTGAGGGAGATATGGGCGCATACCACGTTGGAAAACAAGCTCGTCTTATGTCTCAGGCACTTCGCAAATTAACTGCGATTGTTGCAAAATCAAAAACAATTGTTATCTTCATCAACCAAATCAGAATGCAAATAGGGGTGATGTTTGGAAACCCTGAAACAACTCCGGGTGGGAAGGCACTAAAATTCTATACCTCTGTTCGCTTAGACATTAGAAGGATTGCTCAAATCAAAAAGGGAGAAGAGATAATGGGCGGTCGTGTGAGAGTTAAGGTGGTTAAAAACAAAGTGGCTGCCCCATTTAAACAAACTGAATTTGATTTGATGTACAACGAAGGAATCTCTAGGGAGGGAGAGTTAATCGCTCTTGGAGAAAAACTTGAACTCATAAAAAAGAATGGTCAGACATACGAGTATAACGGTATAAAACTTGGTAGAGGCTATGACGCCACTCGCCAATTTCTACGGGAGGATAAAGAAATATCTAAAACAATCTTGAAAGAAATACGGTCGCATTTGAAAGAACTATAAGATTCGTTCGGGTTTTTTGTTTTAAAAGCGAGCGACGAAAGGTCACCAATGCTTTTAAAACAAAAACCCTCACTTTAAATATTTCCCAAAAGAAAAGCCCCACGATTGCCTGCGGGGCTAATCGTGGGGCTGTGCCGACTATTCTCGGCCAGCGTCGCAAATCTGACTGACTGCGACATCGAAACCGAACTCTCTCATGAATCCAAGGACGAGCGCGCCGACTTCGCGACGCGCCTGCATCACGAATCCGCGTGGGAGTTCAACATACCTCTTCTCCGAATATGAATAGACATAGTGTCCATTCCACCGGATGATGTAATCCCCCTTATACACCCACAACACCCATCCACTTGGAACGAGCACATTGGCGTGAGATTCTCTCTTCGACACGAGCTCATCAATATCCCTCGCTCCCGCCAGTGCAATGAGAGCTGTCACGACATTCTTCAGTTCGGCCCGCGCCTTGGTCATGCTTTCAAGGCCAGAGACGAACTCATCGCCGAGTATAAGCTTCTCATCTTCCGTCATTTCGGTTTGCGTTGTCATGGTACGCTCCTTTCCCATTCCTGGGGTAGCCATTTCTGGCTTGTAATGGGCATTCCTGCCCGGGGACCATCTGTATCTATAATATCATACACAAAGCTATTTGTCAAGGACTAGTAAACTACTAAAACATGGCTATAATGAGGCCTCCTATGGCGATGCTTGATTACAATGAAATAACAGAACATAAAGTCATCATTTTTGATGGCGCTCCTTATGAGGTACTCACCTCTCATGTTTTTCGTAAGCAACAAAGAAAACCTGTAAACGCAACAAAGCTAAAAAATATGATTACTGGCAAAGTAACCGAACAGTCCTTTCACGTTTCCGAAAGAATGCCGGAAGCTGAAATCGTAAAAAAAGATGTTAAGTATTTATACAACAATAGAGGCGAATGGTGGTTTGCAGACCCCAAAAACCCAAGCGATAGATACAAGCTTGCTGAAGAACTTGTAGGCGATGCTGGAAAATTTCTAAAAGAAAATAGCCTCGTGCAAGCAATACTTTTTGATGAAAAATTTATTGGCCTTAAATTACCTATAAAAGTTGAGCTAAAAGTTACTGAGGCTCATCCAGCAGTAAAGGGTAATACCGCACAAGGTGGCACAAAAATGGTAGTACTAGAAACGGGTGCAGAAATCCAAGTTCCAATGTTTGTAAAAGAAGGAGACATTGTGCGCCTTAATACCGAAACCGGCCAATATACCGACCGCATGTCCTAATCTTTTTTAAATAAACTTAAAATCAATCCTATTAGTGCGCCCAGAATAAACCATATCCAAAACAAGAAAATTATTTCTTGTATATCGGTAAAATTAAATCCCTGACTTTCTACAAAAAATAGAGGTTTAAAGAAGAATGTAGTCAGAGGGTCAGTAAGACATCCCTCATTGAGCGGGCATATTGCTTTTAATGCCAAAGACAAGGCAAGCAGTGCATCCGTGAATCCCGCCAACCGAAGCCATAGAGGTAATTTCATACTAACTTAATTATATTCCTCATTTTTGGTTTAATTGTTGCCTTTTTATTATTTAAGCGAGGTAAGTATTATTTTCAACACTCGCGAGATTATATTGAAATCAGGATTAGCGTAATAGAAAAACATCAGCTGTTTGAGCTGATGTAATACAGCGAGTTCTGATGTTTTTCGTTATATGAAGCTTTCTGATTTCAAGATTTTCAATCGAGCGGTAGCTGGGTTGAAAATAATACTTACCGAGCGTCTTTATCTGGATACAAACGGCAAAAGGGCCATAAATCTAGCTCTTTTCACTGCCATAGCAAGGTCTCTTTGCACTTCTGCTGAAAGACCGCTCTTCTTTTTTCCAATGATACGAGCGTGTGGGTTTAAGAATTTCTTCAAAAATCCAGTGTCTTTGTAATCTATATGTTTTGGTATTTCTATACTTCTATTTTTCATCTTATTTTTTATTTACTATTTTTAGAATGGAATATCGTCTGTCTGAATATCTTCTTGAGGATACTCAATCACATCTTCTTCTTTTGTAGCTGGAGCATCTCCCTTGCTTCCAAAATCTTTTCCGGCGGTACTGCCCCCTGCGCGTGGTCCAAACTGAAAGTTTTCAACCACTATTTCTGTTCTATATTTCTTTTCTCCACTGGTTTTATCGTCCCAACTTCTTGTTTGTATTCTTCCTTCAACAAAAAGGGATGAGCCCTTTCTTGCATATTGAGAAATAACTTCTGCAAGTCTTCCGAAAGCAACAACATTGTGGAACTCTACCATTTCTTGTTTTTTGCCTTCTTTATCTTTGTAACTTCTGTTTGTGGCTATTCCCATTGATGCCACTTGCACGCCTGATGGAAGTGATCGAACTTCTGGATCGCGAGTAAGGTTGCCCATTATGAACGCTTTGTTTAAATTCATATTTTGTTCGTTTATTGGTTATTGG
>CAYNNE010000042.1:0-4116 GCA_964398725.1 uncultured Candidatus Saccharibacteria bacterium | reverse complement strand
TCAATCTACCTATTCAAAAAATTAATTTATTCTGAAAGATATATTTAAATTAATTTTGAGCGAAGTTTACGATGAAATGCTATGGCAAACCTATGAGCTTCATTATTAACGAGCAATATTGCTTTTTCCCATTTCTCTACAATCCCCTTTTTTCCAATTAATTCTTTGGCTTTGTGTTTTTCGTCTTTTACTACAGCAACAATATCTATATTAAATCCTCTCTCCTCTAATACCGCTTTTGTAATATTTATTTGGGCAGTTGAGCCGTCAACAACAATCAAATTTGGCAGAGGCCATTCAGCGTGGCCTAACCTGCGTATTAACACTTCTTTCAAGTTCGCTGTATCGTTTACAGAATTTTTATTCGTTCCGTGAATTTTAAACTTTCTGTAATCACTCTTTTTTAGTTCCCCATTTTCAACAGCCGTCATTACGCCAACGGTATTTGTGCCTGAAATATGGGCAATATCGTAGGCTTCTATTCTGAAGCTGGTTGCTAATGCCAAGTTGTTAGTTGCAAGTTGTTCGTGTTTTAAAAGAGAAACATCACGAATATGCTCCAGCGCAAAAATTTGTTTTTTTATTTCTCCGGCTTTTTCAAAATTGTGTTTTTTTGCATACGCAAGCATTTCTTTTTTTAAAGTTGAAACCAATCTCTTTTTGTTGCCAGAAAAGAATATTGAAATATGTTTTATTGTTTTTGCGTAGTCTTGTTTTGAAATCTCACCAGTACAAACCCCTGGGCAAAGGCCAATTTGCCTATTAAAGCAGGGCCGAACCTTGTTAGGTTTGTTTTCAGATGCCGGAATACATCTGTCTCTATAAGGGAACATTTTACGAATAATTTTCATTGCCTCTTTTAATTGAGCGCCGTAAGTGAAGGGGCCAAATGTTTCGCGAATTTTATAATCAAACTTTTTCTGCAATAAATCTCTACCACGCACTACCAACACTCGAGGATATTCTTCTTTTGTAATAACAACATAATTAAAACTCTTATCATCTTTTTCTTTTATGTTGTATATCGGTTGATGTTTTTTTATTTCAGCAGCTTCTAAAATAATTGCCTCTAAAACCGAATCAGTTTCTTTAAAAAAGATTGAATCGGCTTCCACCACCATTCCAACTACCCTTGAACCTCTTGTGTGAAGTAAGTCATTTCCAAAATAGCTTTTTACGCGTACTTTTAAGGATGTTGCTTTGCCTATATAAAGAATTTTTTTGCCACGCATAAAAAAATACACGCCTGGCGCATCTGGTAATTTGTATTTTTTAAAATCTTGACTAATCATTTTTTAGATTGTAGTGTAATAAGAGAGTAAGCACAAGTAGCCACACTTTTCGGAGGACGCATGAGCATATTTGAACAGGACGCTTTGAAGCCCGCTCCCGCAAGTCAGCCTGGTGGACCAACGCCTCCAGAAGTGTTTGAGGGTCCAAGTGGACTTATCGGCTCGAGCATGGCAGACCTTTGTGGACAAGATGCAGGAGCCCCTCCACCCAAGAATACTGGAACTCCTTGTGGGGATTGGGTTCATAATCTTCCCGCTCAACGCTGTGAATGTCATGGCAGCGAAGTTTGCCCAGCTTCGCACTCGCCCGAGTTCGGATGCTAGTTGCAACGCCCGCGAGATATTAACATTATCTCGCGGGTTTTCGTTTGTATTTTTTTGCTTATAGAGTTATAACTCTAAAAGAATTGCACAAAGGAGCCACTATGTCCGACAACGATGTCGAAGTGATGGGCAGGGCAGCTGAGCTTCTTGAAAGACTCAGAAAGCGCGGTTTGGATCCTGATGAATTTGAGGAATTGAGGAGGCTACAAACAATGTGTCCTCACAATGCCAATCGACAAGCATTCATGCACAACGGCGAAGATTGTGAAGTGTGTGGAATGAACTTGTCTGTTTTGATGGAGGGGGCCTAATGGGCCCCCTTTCTCTTACTTATTTCTTTTTTAAAACTTTTTTTAAATATTTTCCTGTGTGCGTATTAGTAGTGGCTATATTTTCTGGAGTTCCCTTTGCAACAATGCGCCCTCCTGCCTCACCTCCCTCTGGACCTATGTCTATCACCCAGTCGGCTGATTTTATTAAATCTAAATTATGCTCAATCACAACCACAGTATTTCCTTTATCAACGAGTCTTTGCAAGATTTCAATAAGTTTTTGTACATCATCATAATGAAGCCCAATTGTGGGTTCGTCTAAAAGATAAATTGTTTTTTGAACATGGGGTCTGTATAGCTCAGATGAAATTTTTACACGCTGTGCCTCACCACCAGAAAGAGTTGTTGCAGATTGTCCGAGTTCCAAATAACCAAGCCCCACATCTTGCATAGTCTTTAAACGGTCGTAAATGGAAGGGATTTCAATAAAAAAATCTAACGCCTCTTCCACGGTCATTTTTAAAATCTCATAAATATTTTTATGTTTATATTTCACTTCCAATGTTTCTTTAGTAAATCTTTTTCCCTGACAAACATCACAAGGCACATAAACCGTCGGCAAGAAATGCATTTCCACTTCTATCATTCCATTTCCTTGGCAAGTTTCGCATCTACCACCTTTAACATTGAAAGAAAATCTGTTTGCACGCCAACCACGCGCCTTTGCTTCGTGTGTTTCTGCAAATAAATCACGAACAAATGTCCAAGCTCCGGTGTATGTGGCTGGGTTTGAACGAGGAGTTCTCCCGATTGGGCTTTGATCAATTAAAATTGTTCTTCCTAAATATTCTGTACCAGAAAATTGTTCACAATTATATGTTTCTGCTGTTCTATATCTTCTGTCAAACCTTGCGGAAAGATTTTTGTGTATAACCTCATACATAAGCGTTGATTTACCTGAGCCAGATACTCCGGTGAGCGCCACAAACTTTCCCAGAGGAACTTCCACATCTAGGTTTTTCATATTAAAAACATTCGCGTTTTTAATTATGAGTTTCCCTTTTTCTTCAGTTCTTCTTGTTTTTGGTATCTCAATTTCTTCTTCACCTCGCAAATATGCAAGTGTGCGAGAACCTGATGTATTTTTCTTTGCAGTAATTAAATCTTCTAGATAATCAGCAACTACAATTTCCCCACCATGAACTCCTGCGCCGGGACCTATATCAATCAAATAATCTGATGCAAAGATGGTGTCTTCATCGTGCTCCACCACAACTATTGTGTTTCCCAAATCTCTAAGTTTTAAGAGGGTCTGCACAAGGCGGTCGTTATCCCTTGAGTGAAGGCCTATTGTTGGTTCATCAAGCACATAAAGGGCCCCCACAAGCCCAGAACCGAGCTGTGAAGCGAGACGAATTCTTTGTGCCTCTCCACCAGAGAGCGTGTGGGCACGCCTGTTTAAAGAGAGATATTCAATTCCCACATTTCTCATAAATTCCAAGCGGGATGAAATTTCTTTAACAATAACCGAAGAAATACTCTCTTCTCTTTTTGTAAGTTTTGTTTCGTTTATAAAAGAAAAAGCATTCTCAATTGAAAGTGCTGTGAAATCTACAATGTTTTTACCATTAATAAGAATGTGCAACGCTTCTTCTCGAAGGCGTGCGCCTTTACATTTTTCACACTGTTCTTCACCAAAAAAATGTTTAGTCCCTAAACCATTGCATTCTGGACATGCGCCATATGGAGAGTTGAAAGAAAAAAGACGTGGTTCAATTTCTGGATATGAATAGCCATCGTGAGGACAAGAAAATTTTGAAGAAAGAAGGGTGTCATCTTCGGGACCAAAAGAAAGTGCCACCATTCCCCCGCTCTCTTGAATAGATTTTTCTATTGCATCTGACAATCTTTCTTCTGCATCTTTTCTGGATTCTTTCAATTTAAAATCTGTAAGAGAAATTGAATCAATTAAAATATCAATGGAGTGTTTTTTGTTTTTATCTAGAATAATTTGCTCACGAAGTTTCTTTTTAACGCCATCAACTCGCACTTCCATAAAACCTTTGCCGAGTAAATCATAAAGAAGCTGATAATATTCCCCTTTTCTGCCTCGCACCACAGGCGCATATACATCCACAAAAGCAATTTCGTGAACTAACTTTCCTTTTTTGTTTTTAGTTTTCCCGAGCTTTACCGCATTCTTCATTATTTTTTCTAATGCAAAATGT
>CAYNNE010000041.1:0-4290 GCA_964398725.1 uncultured Candidatus Saccharibacteria bacterium | reverse complement strand
AAACCTGTTCCTGGAGTTGGGTTTACCTCAACTGTGATGGTTCCTTCCTTTCCAACTGTAGTAATACCTGTTGCTGGAGTTCCAGCTGCTGGTGTTCCAGCTACTGGAGCTGCTGCGTTTGCCTTTGCACGTGAAAGTGCGCCGAAGTAGCCAACTGCTGGTGAAACACCATTAGCTGCCTGCCACGCTGCAACTGCTCCCTTTGTTGCGTTACCGAAGTAACCGTATGCAACTCCTGCTGGCATGGTCAAATGACCCTTTGCTACCAACATTTGCTGAAGAGCAGTTACATCTGCACCCTTAGAACCAACTGTAAGGTTGGTGTTAAAGGTATATCCAGCTGAAGCTGTACCACCTGAAAGAGCGGCTAGCTGTGCTGAAAGTGAAGCGATCATAGCTTGTAGCTCAGCAACTGTAGCAGCAGAAACTGCTGATACGCTGAAAGCGAAAGCCAAGACTGCCAAACCTAAAACGAATTTTCTACTCATTTGTTTGTTTTGTAATTTTGGACGTCTAGTGCGACTTTGAAATAATAATTTGCGCACAGACGGGTTAATAACGAACTTATTAATGCTCCACTCTCTTCACCAATCATGTCCAAACCTTTCGGTGGAACATTTCGACGACTGGAAAAGAGTTGAGATGAAGCACCATTCTTTGCCTTTTTAGAGACAAAAAATAGGCTTGAGGGAATTATAACCCTCTGCTCATATTGAAAGGACATGTCCTATGTGGATAGTGGTTTCCTATCCGCGTTGGCCTCCAAAATAAGCTTGGTATGTATGTTAGCAAAAAAAGGCTGATTAGTAAAGAAGTGAAGCTGTAGCTAGTAAAAACAGCTGAAACTCTAACTTTTAGAATGGTTTTTAAACAGCCAAAGCCAAGCTGTACTTAGTCCAGCGTCTCTCCCCGTCCTTTATAACAACACCTTCATTAACAAGTGAAGCTAGCTCTCTTTGAATTGTCTTTTCACTGCAATCATGAAATATCATAGAAATGTCTTTTATCGTAAGGTCTTTTTTCTTTTTGAGCACTTGAATTATAAAACTTTGTCTCTTGTTTCTCTTTATTGCTACCGAGCCATATTCTCTAGCTTTTTTAATTAATCCATCTTGAGAAACTGGAGCGCTGGTGTGTGTTCTTATAGTTTTGTCCTTTATATTTTTAGGTGACAATTCTTGCGAAATTTGGTTTTGAAAATCATTAAAATCTTCACCTGTGGATAGCTCGTTACCGCCTTCAATCAAAAAGAAATCTTTGGGTATTTTTGAACCCTTTGGTTTATATCCTGAGTTCTCTTCCCTTTCTATGACGCCCAAAATATCACCCAATTCTTTGAGTAAAACCCCAGCATTCATATTAGAAATCATTCCAGACAATGATGAGACCTCAATCAAAGCTGATAACTCAACTACTGAATCTCTGGATTCATTTAGGGCATTTTTCTTTATCAAAAAATCATTTGAAAATGCTTTTGCAACGGCAGAAATAGTTTTGAGTGTAGCTTTTCTAATGGACCATTTTATTGGCTCTTGATCATTCAAAAAGTTAGTAACCAAGAAAACGGCAGCACCTATTTTCTCTGCTTTTTTTATTAGGTTTTGCTTGGGGATAACAGCCAAATTAGCCGGTAAATTAAGGTTTTTTCCTTTATTTTCCAAAATATTGTCTTTTATGTCTTTTTCGTTCATTTTCTTATTTGTCCTTTATTATATAACGGACACAATAAAAAGCAAGGGGGCGTCCTTTATGTTCTTTTATTCCATTTTTTTAATCTCTTTGGTCAAAGCATCAGGCCACCATCCTCAATATTTATGCGAACAAAAGCAGAGAGAAATCATTTTCTAAATTTCTATAAGCAAAGCAATTTTACAGCTTAAAATCTAGCTAAAATCCCTTTCTCTTTGATTGTCTAAGGAGTAAAATGTCTTCATGGCGAAAAGAAAAAAAGCTAAAAGAACTTCTGATGATGACTCTGACCTAGTTGGAAAACTGAACTTTTGGACTGACCTTAAGGATGAAACTAAGCACTATGTAAAAGGCACCCTGTATCTCCTCTTTACTTTAATCCTAGTACTTGCGGCACTTCATAAGGGTGGAGTGGCTGGAGAGTTTGTGTATAAAAGTTTGTCTTATGCTTTTGGTTTGGGATATTACATAATTCCTCTTTTGTTAATAGCATTTTGCGTTTCCGCATTTAAGGGTGAGTCAAAAAGAATTGCCCTACCCCAAACAATAGGCGCTATAATTTTTTTCCTTTCTTCTTTAGGACTTATTCAAATATCTTCAAATGGTGCGGGCGGTGTTATGGGTGTATTCATTGCAAATCCTTTACTTAGTGTTTTTGATATTTATGTAACTGTAATTATTTTATTGGCACTCCTACTGATTTCTTTTTCAATTGTTTTTGATACCACACTAAGCCCCGGACTATTGTTTTCAATGTTTAAAAGAAAAAAAATAGATACAGATGAGGAAGAAGACGAACCAACCATAAACATAGGAGTTGTTCCCGAGGAAGAAGAATATGAGGAAGAGGAAGAAGAAACAAAAGAAGAGAAACCCAAAAACAAAATTGTAGAGGCAGCGGAATTTATTACTTCACTACCAAGAAATTTATTTGCAAAAGAATTTATCCCTCCCCCACTCTCTTTGTTGGAGAGAGATCGTGGAAAGCCAGCGGTTGGTGATGTAAAAGCAAACGCAAATATTATCAAACGAACTTTAGAAAATTTTGGTATTGCGGTTGAAATGGATGAGGTTTCAATTGGTCCATCCGTAACAAGATATGCATTAAAGCCAGCGGAGGGTGTAAAACTTTCTAAAATTGTTGGGCTTCAAAATAATTTGGAGCTTGCCCTTGCTGCCCACCCTGTAAGAATTGAGGCGCCAATTCCCGGAAAATCTCTTGTTGGAATTGAGGTGCCAAACACAGCCAAAACAACAATTGGCCTTGGAACTCTTCTTTCAGAAGATAAGTTTATTAATGCAGAAAAGCCTCTGTTGGTAGCACTAGGAAAAGATATTTCTGGAACCTGTCATTTTGTAAATGTTGGGAAAATGCCCCACCTCCTTATTGCAGGAGCAACCGGCTCTGGAAAATCAGTGACCATTCACGCCCTAATTACCTCACTTCTATACAGAAACCCACCTGAAATGCTTAAGTTCATAATGATTGACCCAAAAAGAGTTGAACTTACGCTCTATAACTCTATTCCCCATCTTTTGACCCCCGTAATCACGGATGCCAAAAAAGCTATTCTTGCTCTTAAATGGGCATCAAAAGAAATGGAGCGCAGGTATACCCTACTCGAAGAACACACTGCTAGAGACATTGATTCGTATCATAAAAGTGTTTTGGAGCCAGCAATTGAAAGGGCGCGAAAAAACAAAGACTCTGAAGGCGTAAATGTTGATCCAATGCCTTTTATTGTGATTGTTATAGATGAGTTAGCAGACATAATGCAAAGCTATCCAAGAGAATTAGAGGCCGCAATTGTCCGCCTTGCTCAAATGTCTCGTGCTGTTGGTATTCATTTAATGCTTTCAACCCAAAGACCAAGCGTAAATGTTATAACTGGCCTCATCAAAGCAAACATTCCTGCAAGAATCGCTTTGCAGGTGGCTTCTCAAATAGATTCCAGAACCATTTTGGACGCATCGGGAGCAGAAAAACTACTTGGTGCTGGAGATATGCTTTATATTTCTGGTGATATGGGCAAGCCAGTGCGTATACAATCTGCATACATAACAGAAAGTGAAGTTAAAAAAGTTACAAAATATTTGAAAGATAGCTACGAACCATCTCTATCTGAAATTAATTTCACTGAAACTCAAAAGCAAGGAAATATATTCTCTGCAGACCTGATGAGCGACAGTGGTGGTGGCGATGAAGATGATTTGTATGAAGAAGCAAGAGAAACAATTATTCATGCCGGCAAAGCTTCAACTTCGTTTCTTCAAAGAAAACTGGGAATTGGATATGCTCGTGCTGCCCGCCTAATAGATATGCTTGAAGAAAGGGGCGTTGTGGGTCCTGGCTCAGGCGCAAAACCAAGAGATGTTTTAGAAAGTGCTGGAGGAGCAATTGATGAAATTATTTCTGAAGAAATTGTAGAGACAGAAGTTGAAGCAGACGAACCAGAACAGGAGGCAGAGGAGGAAGAAACAAAGGAAAAGGAATATGACTCTTGATTTTTGGCCTTATAAAAAATCTGTAATTTCCTTTTTAGCTCTTATTTTGGTTTTTTATATTCTGTTTCAATCAAGAAATTTTCTTATGGGCCCAAG
>CAYNNE010000040.1:3462-4364 GCA_964398725.1 uncultured Candidatus Saccharibacteria bacterium | reverse complement strand
GACGTACTCTTTTTCAAATTTCTCTTTCAAAAATTAATAAAGCAGAAAATACAAACTTAAATGTTAAAGAGCTTATCTCAAAAATGGAAAGTATCTTCTCCGCACTTCAAGGAGAGGAAAAAGATAAAGACACTTTAGTTTTAGAAATAGCCAATGCGCAAGGAGATGAAGCACTAGTTTTCTATGCAGGAGTGCCAATTGCTTGGGCTAACCGTTTTGAAAATCAAATTTTAACTGCTTATCCGGAAGCAAAAGTTATTGAAACTAGAGACGATTTTAATATTTTCAACACTAACGGAAGTGTTTCTATATCTTTTGCTGAACTCACTTCAAATGATGCACTTCCTATAAAAACCTATGACTCTTTTGACCACGACCCAATGAGCCTGCTGGTTGCATCTTTTGGAAAACTTGATAAAGAAAAAGAAGGGGCTTTGGTACAAGTTATTTATGGAGCATCTAGTAAATCTTTTGAAAAAATAGTTTTCGCAAAAAAAGATGAAATAGAAAAGGGAGAAAATCCAAAAGATGTTTTGAAAAAGAAAAGTGTTGTTGGGGAATTTTTTGGAACCATAAGCGAACTATTTAAAGCTTCTAAGAAAGACAAAAAAGAAGGTGAATTGATGTCGAGCAGAGGAAAGTATCCTCAAGTTGTTGAGGCACTAGAAAAGAAACTTTCACGACCAATTTTGCCTGTGCGCTTAAGAATTGCTGCTTCTGCAGAAAAATCACAAAGAGCTGAAGCAATACGTCTCGATATCGAGTCTGTTTTCAAACAATTTGAATCGCCACTTGGTAATGGCTTTAAATTTAAAACAATAAAATCTCATGACATTAAAAGGGCGGTAAGAGCAATTTCTTTTAGACTACCTTCTTTTGAGGAACCTGTTTATTTGAATACC
>CAYNNE010000040.1:568-3452 GCA_964398725.1 uncultured Candidatus Saccharibacteria bacterium | reverse complement strand
GAATACCGCAGAGCTTGCTACAATCTTTCACTTTGAGTCATCTGGTTTAACAAGTTCTCCAACACTGAAAATTGCAAGCACAGCATCAAAACCTACTCCCTTAAATATTTCCACTGAAGGCACACTTCTTGGCATTAATAATTATGGAAACAAAGAAACAAAGGTTTATATATCTGATGAGGATCGTCTTAGACACTTTTATACAATTGGACAAACCGGCACAGGAAAGTCCACCCTTCTCAAAAATATGATCATTCAAGACATTCAAAAGGGGAATGGTGTTTGTATGATAGATCCGCATGGTTCAGATATTCTTGATGTTTTAGCACATATTCCACCAAAAAGAAGGGATGATGTTATTTACTTTGATCCATCATATGCACCTCGGCCTATGGGACTGAATATGCTCGAGTACGATAGAAGTAAACCAGAGCAAAAGACTTTTGTTGTTAACGAGCTTTTTAGTATTTTCCAAAAATTATATGGTGGCGTACCTGAATCCATGGGTCCAATGTTTGAACAATATTTTCGTAATGCAACGATGCTTGTTATTGAGGACCCTGATACAGGATGCACACTCCTTGATGTGTCGCGTGTGATGTCAAATAAAGAATACAGACAATTAAAACTTTCACGTTGTAAAAATCCTATCGTTGTTCAATTCTGGGCAGAAATAGCAGAAAAAGCAGGAGGGGAAGCAAAACTTGAAAATATTGTGCCCTACATAACTTCAAAATTTGATGTCTTTTTAGCAAACGATATTATGAGACCGATAATTGCTCAAGAAAAATCAGCCTTTAATTTCCGTGAAATTATGGATGGAAAGAAAATTCTTTTAGTAAATTTGGCGAAAGGCAGACTTGGAGACATAAATGCAAACCTAATTGGACTTATTCTTGTTGGGAAAATTCTTATGGCCGCACTTTCACGAGTAGATATTGTTGGCACACATTTTCCACCATTTTATTTGTATATTGATGAATTTCAAAATATTACAACACCTTCAATTTCAACCATTCTTTCTGAAGCCCGTAAATACAGACTATCACTTTTCATTGCGCATCAATTTGTTGCCCAATTAACTGATGATATTAAAAACGCAGTATTTGGAAATGTTGGAAATATGGCTATATACCGCGTTGGAGCAGAGGATGCAGAGTATTTAGCAAAACAACTGGAACCTGTTTACACAGCATCAGATATTATGAAAATAGATAACTATAATGCATACGTAAAAATGCTTATTCATGGAAAACCAGCTGATGCTTTTAATATAGAAGCTATGACACCGCCCCCAACGACTGGTATTGATATAAGAGCAGTTCAAGAACTTTCGTATCAAAAATTTGGTAGAGATAGAGAAGAAGTACAGTTTGAAATTATGAAAAAATATGAAAAAACTCCTACAGTTATAACTCCTACGAAATTCTAAAAGTAAAAAAGAAAGAGCCCGCTTTCGCAAGGCTCTTTTGTTGATGTTAGAAAGGGTTTGGACCGTTCGCTGCCTCTATCGATTTATCGACATAGGCCTTACGTTGTAGCGACGAATCTGCCAAAGAAGGAGGGGGGTTGGATGGTACCTTCTTTTTTCTTGGAGCCGTAGCAGTTGGTTCAGGTGGTAGTTCTCTTGCGAGAATTGTTCTGAACACAATGAGCTGGTCTGGCCCATCCATTGCGAAGTCTGGCCTCTGTTGCATTAGACTCCACAACGCATTGCTAAACTTCTTTTTGGCCCTTTTGTTGTCAGAAACCTCACCCACGATTCCAGCCACTCTTTTGGCCTCGATTGTGAGACTCAGAAGGTCTGCTTCATCAAGACCAAGGTCTTCGATACTTCTTGGTTTGACCTCGTCCACAGGAACCTCCATGAGTGTGTTTTCTCTTTGAACATCGTCTGGGAACAGTTCTAGATTCATATTATGCAATATTTTGTTAAAAAAGCGAGTCAACTACAGACTTTACATCTGCGCTATCGGCATTTCCTTTCAATTCTTTTATAACCGCACCCATAAGCATTCCTGCTTTTGCTTTATCTGTAATACTAAGTTCAGTCTTTTTTGCTTCAGCTATTTTTCTTATTTCTTCAATAGAAGCTTGGGCGGGAAGATAGCCAGAAATTATATCCAGTTCCTTTTTTTCAACATCAGCCAAATCAGTGCGCCCACCTTTTGTAAATTGTTCTATTGAGTCTTTTCTTTGATTTGAGAGGCGTTTAAGCACAGGCATTGAGATTTCATCTGGAACTGCCTCATTTGGTTTTTTACCTTTTGCCACTAATTCATTAGTAAAACCAGCAATAAGACCACGGAGGGTCATTGTGCGGAGGTTATCTTTTGCAAGCATTGCCTGCTTTAGATCCTCCTTTATTTTTTCTTCTAGGGTCATAAGACCATTATATCAAATATGTTAAAATGGTCTTATGACAACACTCCTTATAGTGATAGTTGCTCTGGTACTAGTGGTTCAGATAGCTCTTTTTTTTCGTATGTCAAAAAAGGAAGAAAAAGGAGAGGGACTAGTACTTTTGCAAAATCAACTTTCACATCTAACAAAAACCATTGATGATAAATTGACTGACTCAACAAGAATGATGGGGGAGTCGGTAAGAATGCAATTTGGCGAGTCCGCAAAGTTGATTAGGGAAGTTACGCATGGGTTAACAAAATTAGATGAGACAAACAAGCAGGTGGTTTCTTTTGCGGACCAGCTTCAGTCCCTTCAAGATATTTTGAAAAACCCAAAACAAAGGGGAATACTAGGCGAATATTATTTGGAAACACTTTTAAAAAATGTATTACCTCCCGGCTCCTATCAAATGCAGTTTCCTTTTAAAGACGGAACTATTGTGGATGCGGTGGTGTTTGTAAAAGATAAAATTATTCCT
>CAYNNE010000040.1:0-558 GCA_964398725.1 uncultured Candidatus Saccharibacteria bacterium | reverse complement strand
CAAAATTTTCTTTGGAAAACTACAATCGATTAGTAGAAGAAAAAGATCCCACTGAAAGAGAAAAATTAGAAAAAGCATTTAAAGCAGATTTAAAAAATCGTATAGACGAAACAGCGAAATATGTAAAACCAAGTGAAGGCACAATGGATTTTGCATTTATGTTTATTCCGCACGAGGCAATTTATTATGACCTCCTCATTGCTCAAGTAGGCGGAATGAAAATAAACACTAGAGATTTAATTGAATATGCATTTAAAGATAAAAGAGTGCTTATTACATCACCAACATCATTCTTGGCATTTCTCCAGACTGTTCTTCAAGGGTTGAAGGCTTTGCAAATTGAAGACACAGCTAAGGATATTGTGAAGAGGGTAGAGGAATTAGGAAAACATTTGAAATCTTATGAGGAGTATCACAACAAGCTTGGTAGCTCTCTTTCTACTACTGTTTCTCACTATATGACATCAGGCAAAGAGTTTAAAAAAATAGGGAAGGATGTTTTGAGGATTTCTGAAGTATCGCCAGAGCTAGAGCCTCTAGTAATTGAAAAGCCAGACC
>CAYNNE010000039.1:0-4794 GCA_964398725.1 uncultured Candidatus Saccharibacteria bacterium | reverse complement strand
TCTTTGATAACCATTCGCACCGCCTGACATATTTATATCTTTTCCAAGATAACCAAAAGTTCCAGAGCCTGCTCCTGAACCACATTGAGCTCCAACTAGGCCGGCCTGTTGCCTACCCAAGTTATCCATATATCTATCAATTCCTGGTGTTGAATTTCCTCCAGCAAAAGCTACGTTTGCAAGTGCAAATACTGAAACACTTAATATGGCTCCAAAAATAAATTTTTTCATAATCTAAAAAGTTTAATTAATAATGCTGTTAGTATATCACTATCTTTATTTTGTGCTCTTTTTGGTGTGATTAAGCGTGTGTTAAAATACTACCAATTGGTAGTATTTTAACACATTGGTTTTTGAGTTTAAAAGTTTTAACAGCAAGCTGATAGTTTCACCATCTACTTTTTTCTTTTTTTCTGATTTTTAAACTTTAGAGCGAGGGGTAAATGTATATTCAAACTCATGAGGATATTTCAAAATAGTTCTAGAGAAATAGAAAAACACCAGCTGTCTGAGCCGAGTATACGGCGAGTTCTGGTGTTTTTCGTTATTGAACTTAACTATTTTGAAATTTTAAGACGAGTGGTAGTTGTTTGAATATACATTTACTCCGAGCGACTTTCTCCTTCGAAATTTTGCACCGCCTCCCCTATTTGCATTCTTGGTTTGTCTATATATATCCAAACACTTTTCCCGACTGAAGGTCGTACGGTAAAATTTTCGCTAGCCATTCTCTCTGCAAAATTGGCAACTGCTTTGCCATCAAAAATATTTATATTTTGCGGAGCAATCCTATCGCCTAGAAACATTGCATTTGTTCCAAGCCATTTTCCATTTTCGTTTAGCGCCACCACAACATAGAAAAACACTCCTGAGCCTCTTGTCTCTTGTGTAAGGTATGCCACAGCATCCTCGTCGCCATCTTTATCTAAATCTGCTTTTACAAATTGCCCCCAAATTGCAATTTTCTCACGACTCGCTGAGCCCGGCGCTATTTCCAATTCCGCTTTGCCATTTGTAAGTTTTATTTGCCTGCCTTGTATTTCATAAGAAATATTCATCGGGTCAGTACCCATCTCCGCCTCTTTTGTATATGGCTTTGTAAAATTCAAAACAACCCACCCAATCCCTACCAAAACAATTATTGTTATAAGTTTTTTCATACGCTCATTATATCTTCTTATCCCTACTTTTATCTCTTACCTTTTACCTATTCTTTTACCTTTTTTCTATTTGAAATGTAAATTGATAATCAGCGGGTTTAATTGTTTGGGAGGAGCGAGGTGTAGGGGCAACTTCTGTAAGAGTAATTGTTTCAGCTTCTGTGGTGATGGGTTTATTCGGCTCAAAAATCATTGTGCTTTCTCCTAAACCGCTTTGAATTTTGGTTTGCACCTTAATAGTTCCTGCCCAAATACACTGCACATCCACGGCACACCTGCTGTCTTCCATAACTTTAAGTGGTGTAAGGGCAACATCCAATCCACTCACCTTCTGGTCTAATGAGGTTTGTAAAATTAAGGGCTTTGTATCTGTATTTGGTGCGGGACATTGTGAAAACTCACATTTGGGGCCCGTGCGACCAACATACGAACCATCTGGACAAAGCTTGGCCTCCATTGTGCAAGCAATTCCCTCGGTTCTATTATTTTGTGCAAAATAATAAAACCCTCCCCCAATCACCCCTATCACAACAATTAAAATTATTATGGATTTCATTTATTTATTTGTTAATTATCTTTTGTAATAAGCCATTCCTTAAATGGAGTCGATGAATTATTTACTAATATTAACATGTCACCTGAGTTGAAATCTTCGCTACATATATGCGCATCGGCTAATTTCCTTTCTTTAAAATCTTCTAAATCATCCTCATTTTCAATTTCTTCAAACCAACTCTTTGCAACTTCGTTGTTTAATAATTCAAAGCATTTTTGAATCTCAGCCAAACACTTTATATATTCATTAATTTTTTCATCTGCCTCAAAAATAAAACCACCCTTGGCATGGGCGATGCTATCATTTCTATGATTAATCAGAGAAATAGTTCTCCCGATACTGTCATCTGATAAACCAACTATGCTTAATAATTTAACTAAGCTCGTCTCACCCATTAAACCAAAATCAAAAACTGAATTAACATTTAAAAGTTGTTTTTTGATATCTTTATTACTTACATATTTTTCTATTCTACTTATATATTCTGTCGATCTTTGTTTTTTAATTCTGAAAATCTTATATTGCAATGCCAACATAAACAATATATGAAATGGCATTATTGAAAAACTTCTTGTTGATACTTTTGTATATTTATCATCCAAATATAATTTATTTGCTGATGCCCAAAGATGGTTTATGTAATCTATCTCATTTTGCGATGCTCTTATCGGTAAATATTTAAATATTTCTAGAGCATCTTCATACATAGTTATTTAACTTTAACTCCACAACTTTCACCAAATTTATGCAAACTATAAAATAAATAATCAACTGTGCCAATTACCTTGAAAACTTTATACTCGAGTGACTGAGTATCCCAATAATAATATCTTTCACCGTACGCTTCAGATATTTTCGGGCACGGCACAAAATATCTCCACCCATCGACACCCACAAATAACAATGGGGTATGAACTCTTTCGTTGTTAATTTTAAGAAACACTTCGACAGCAGATGACTTTTTGTCTGGGAAATACTCAGTCCAACTTTCACTAAAATCTCTTGATTCACTAGATACTTCTATTACAAAAGAATTGTCATCTTCAAATATCCATTTCTCTGGTGAATCAAAAGAGACTTTCTTCCATTTTGGTAATTCAAGAATTCTCTCAAAAACTTGAAGATTTCTTTTTCCAAATATTTTTCTAAAAGACCACGACACAAACCATGCCGGAGCTCTTTTTAAAATCCATAGATATACTGTCTCCATATTTATTCCTCCCAAAGTTTCGCAATCGCGTCTTTGGTTTTTTGTTCATAAATATCAATCAACTTTTTGGCGGATTCGACGAGGGTACGCTCGGCTTCGATTTTTTCCACGATTTGTTTTTGGGTGGCGAGAGGTGGGAGGGGGATTTCAAGATTTTGAACGTCGTTTTGATTTATGCTCGGATATGCGCCTTTACCCATTTGTGCGATCATCTGCTCTTGCAGATAATCAGAAAGTGATAAGAAATATATCCACAAGCCAATTACTTTGTCTTTCGCAGAAATAACCGCAAAACCAGTAGAAGCTACTGGATTTTCTGGAAGCCCTTTTATGTATGTAAATGCCTTAAGATTTGGTCTAACTGTTGAAAGAAGAACATCGCCAATAACAACTTGCCGTCTCGCCCTTGACGGTAAATCTTTTCCTAAAATAGTTTTTTTGATTGCTAAATGTCCTGTTTCGTTTTCAACAGAAGAAATATCAATATAATTATATTCCTTGCTTTCACTTACATTGATTGTCCTTTCATTTATTCCTGCAACCTCCCCCAACTTCACCTTCTCCCACTCTGGATCAATGTTGATTTTTGGTTTCCAGTTTTGGGCGATTTGTTTGGCGCCAGTGATGATGCCCGCGTAGCCGTCCAGCTCCGCCACAATTTGCTCTTGGATTTCGAGTGGCGGGAGAGGGATTTGAATAGTCTTCAAGTCCTTTGGATATACATGGGGTAGCGCACCGCCCTGTTGAAATGTGTAGATGTCCTCTTGTTTTGCTTTAAGAAGGCTAAAAAGATATTTTGTACTTGTTATGTTTCCGTCTTTTGTTTGTATCGTTGAACAGTCTGAAGCAAAAATTGGAATAGTAAAATAATTTACAAAACCAGCATAAGCACCTGAAGCACTAACTGTTATTATTTCACCAGTCCTGTTTGATTCATTGTGATAATAAGCGGGCTCTTGTCCGCCAGCAATTACTGGAATATTTCCGGCTTTTGTATCTTTTTTTGTTATTGCTGACCCTTTTAATATTTCCGCAACATTTCCCAACTCTACCATCGGCCACTTAGCATTTGTGTAATCGGTTGCTATTCGATAACGTTCTACTGAAAGATTATATTCGCCATTTTCAGCAATTTTTGATTTTTCTACATAAACTGCAAGTTTGTTTTCTATCTTTTTACCTGTATTCCATTTGTTCAAAACATCTAACGCTGTCGGCAAATCATTTTTTTGAATTTCCCGTCTTTGTGCCCCGAGACTCAAACCATCATTTTCAATTTTTACAAACAGAATTTCTTGGCTGGTTTTTGCTAGTTCGTTATTGAAAAGCAAAATGCTGGTTTTTACTCCGCTATACGGCGCAAATACGCCCGACGGCAAACTGACCACGGCATAGAGGCCATCATTAACTAAATTCTTTCGGAGTTCTTTATGCGCTGTACCTGATTGAAAGATAATTCCTTCCGGCACGATGATGCCCGCCCTACCTTTTGGCTTAAGATGGTTCATTATGTAATCCACAAACAACACCTCTGAACGACTTGAATCAATAGTGAATTTGCTATGTGGTTTACCTGCCCCCTTGGGAGACATGAAGGGCGGATTGGCAAGAATGACATCGAATTTATCATTCCACTTTTCTTCATCGGCAAGAGTATTGTATTGATAGATTTTTGGATTCTTAAATTGGTGCAAATACATATTGACCTGCGCGATACGCACCATGGTCGGGTCTATGTCATACCCTTCAAAATTAGCCATTAATTTTTTGCGTTCATCTGGTATGAGTGGTTTCTCTTTTTTCTTTGGGTCGTCTTTGCCATCGTGTTGCTCCAGAATGTGCTTGTATGAACTGACTAAAAATCCGCC
>CAYNNE010000038.1:0-5078 GCA_964398725.1 uncultured Candidatus Saccharibacteria bacterium | reverse complement strand
AAGTCAAGAGTTAGTTAACTATTTAATCAAGCCTGCTTTTTTGAGAGTTTTATATGCGCCGTTCTTTTGCATAGTCTTGAGGCCACGAGCAGAAACTGTGATAACCACTGTTTTATTTATTTCAGGTATGAAAATACGTTTTTTTTGCAAATTAGGATAAACCCTCTTTTTTCCAATAGGGTTGTACTGGGTTGCACGAGTGCGGTTGCTGTAACCGCCCTTCATAATTGAACCCTTTTTAGTTATTGCACAAACTTTTGCCATAGGCTCAAAATCCTAACATCATTAGTATAAAGAGACAAGTAAATAAAAAACTAGAAGCTTGAAGCTAAATGTCCACTTAGATGACAGTTGGTCAGGTAGGCTGTAAGCTATGGCAATGTCAGCAATTATTTCATTAGTAATTCTTATTATTTCTGTTGTGGCGCACGAAGTGGCGCATGGCTATGCAGCTAAATGGGAGGGGGATGAAACAGCAAGTGCGCTGGGAAGGCTTTCCATAAACCCAATCCGCCACATTGATTTGTTTGGTTCAATAATTTTACCGACACTCACTTATATGTTTGGAGGCTTTGTGATTGGTTGGGCAAAGCCAGTTCCCATTAACCCAAGCAATTTTAGACACCCAAGATGGGGAGAGGCGATAGTTTCTTTTGCTGGCCCAGCTACAAATATTATTTTGGCAATCGTTTTTTCTATTCTTATTCGTTTTGTAAGTTTAGATTTTTCAGCCGTAATGGTCGCTCAATATATTGTTCTTATAAATATAGTGCTTGCTGTGTTCAACCTCATTCCAGTGCCACCATTAGATGGCTCGCACATTCTTTCCAGTCTCTTTCCTAAGGCAAAAACCTTTTTTTACAAGATACAAAACTACGGGTTGTTTCTTCCACTCGTAATAGTTTTGTTTATATGGCAATTTTTCTTTCCTGTGGTTGACCTCATATTTAAACTCTTTACCGGTATTGCCTTATAAAAATGCTTAATATATACCCCCACACTAAACAAGTAATTGCGGGGCTAAAACCACCTATATCCGTTTTTAATTTAGGTAAATTATTTATAAATAATAATATGGCCATTAGGAGTTGCTTCTTGTTTAGTGTGAGGGTATAGTAGCGAGGCGCGTTTATTCGCGTTTTTTAATTAAATGGCGACAATCAATCAACTAATAAGAAAAAAGAGAAGCATTCTCCACCGAAAATCTAAATCGGTGGCTCTAACTCGTGGTTTTAATACAATTAAGAATCGTCCGGTTTTTTACAACTCACCATTTAAAAGGGGGGTTTGCATCAAAGTAACTACAAAAACTCCTAAAAAACCTAATTCTGCTATCAGAAAAATTGCCCGTGTTCGCCTAACGAATGGCCATGAGGTTACGGCATACATTCCAGGAGAAGGACACAATCTGCAGGAGCACTCAGTGGTGGTACTTCGTGGTGGTCGTGTAAAGGATGTAGGACTTCGCTACACTATTGTTCGCGGGGTACTAGATACACAGGGAGTAGAAAAGAGAAGAAAGGGTCGTTCTCAATACGGAAATAAAAGACCAAAAGCTAAATAATCATGAGAAGAAAACTAAGAGAAGGTGAAAAAAGAAAAGTTATAGCCGATTTACAATTCGGTTCTGAAAAAATTTCTAAATTCACAAACCATTTAATGCTTTCAGGAAAAAAGAATACCGCGCGTGGTGTTTTGTATGATGCAATGAATATAATCAAAGAAGCGGGAACAGACCCACTAGAAACTTTTGAAACAGCAATAAGAAATGCAGGACCAACAGTTGAAGTGCGCTCTCGTAGAGTTGGTGGTGCAAACTATCAAGTGCCTCGTGAAGTTCGTCCCGAGAGAAGACAAGCCCTAGCCATGAAATGGATTGTTGAAGCAGCTCGTGGCAAAAAAGGAAAACCAATGGCAAACAAACTTGCAGATGAAATCATTTTGGCATCTAAAAACGAAGGAGAAGCTATTAAGAAAAGAGAAAATGTGCACAAAATGGCAGAGGCTAACAAGGCGTTTGCGCACTTTACATGGTAGTCGTTCGGATTTGATATTTAAGAACCCAACTACCGTTCATAAATTCTAAAATTATAGTCGCTTCATTTCACGGAAAATTCAAAACTTCCAGAAAAAACACCCCAGTACGCCGGGGTGTTTTTTCTGTGTTCGGACAGTTGAATTTTCCTATTACGCTCCTTAATTTTAAAATTTCTTCACGAGGGTTCTTAAATATCAAATCCTCACTTTAAGTTTGTGAATTACCTTAAATGACAAATTAGATACAAAGAAGGTCCAACCAATATGGTTGGACCTATATATCTAACTAAGGGTGCAGAGGCATTTTCCTGAATGATCCGTTACCAAGCTTGTGGCAGAACCATGGAGTCGGTGCTATGTCCACTACTCGTTGGTTATCAAAAGGACCTACCACAGGACACAACTGTCTGTCCTGTAGCTCATCAACACTTTTCGCAAGCACTGGCTGTCCGGCCTTTACTCGCTTATCGCGTTCCTTCCGGTAGACGGAAACAGGATCAACCCCTGCTTCAGCACTCACAAGCCCTCCGGTTTTCAGTTATATAAGCCCCTTCTAACGCCCTTTTCCAGCGACGATAGTATTACAGGTAATGATAATAATCAATAGTAAAATTTTTTTTAAATAAAACTGTTTAGCTATTGAATATTTCGTTTAAATAAATTAGTCTTGTTGCCAGAACCCTACACTGGAGATAGTCAATGCCCACAGTTAAGTTGGAAGTGAGCGAGCAACAAGTCAGAATCTTTGAGTTGTCCGGCAGAGTGGTTAAGGCCCAAATTCGAGGGACTGCTTGTGAGCCGTGGTTTGTTATCAGGAACAAGTACGGCAACGCTCATGTGCTGAACGGGCGCGACCTTGCAGGAGCGAAGATTCTCAAGCCCTAATCATTGGGGCTGGGAACTAAAACGGGAGCGCTTTGCGCTCCTGTTTTGTTTATGATATCTTTTCAATGCCTGACAGGGCTTTTTTTTATCACGATAAACTATGGAAAGAGATTACCCATTAGATAGAGTTAGAAATTTCGGAATTATTGCGCATATTGATGCTGGAAAAACTACCACGTCAGAGCGTGTTTTGTATTACACGGGGTCTCAACACTCAATTGGAGAGGTTCATGAAGGAGAAACTACCACAGACTGGATGGAACAGGAGAGAGAAAGAGGAATCACTATTACAGCGGCAGCCATTACTTGTTTTTGGGCACCAACATATCTTCCAAAAGCAGAGCGCGCAAAAAAAGAAAACAAAAATCGTTTCAATATTATAGACACCCCAGGACACATTGATTTTACTGTGGAGGTGAAAAGATCTTTGCGCGTTTTGGATGGTGCAGTTGTGGTGTTTGATGGAGTGGCTGGAGTAGAACCACAATCAGAAACAAACTGGCGCTATGCAGAAGAAGCAAAAGTACCAAGAATTTGTTTTATAAATAAATTAGACAGAATTGGCGCATCTTTTGAGCGTTCATACGCTTCAATTTTAGACAGACTTTCAAAAAAGGCTGTGCGCGTACAAATTCCAATTGGTCTTGAGGAAAAACACGAAGGAGTTATTGATCTTCTAAAAATGAAAGCATATTTCTTTGAAGGAAAATTAGGAGAAGATGTTATTGAAAAAGAAATTCCAGAAGAATACTTAGCTGATGCAAAAAAATATCGCGCGGAGCTTGTAGAGAAAATTGTTGAAAATGATGAAAGCCAAATGAACGATTTTCTTAATGGAAAAGAAGTTTCTTATGATGATTTAAAAAAGACTCTTCGCAAAGCGGTAATTTTAAATGAAATTTTCCCTGTGTATGCCGGTTCTGCGCTTAAAAATAAAGGAGTACAGCTAGTTTTGGATGGGGTGGTGGATTTACTCCCATCTCCACTAGATGTTCCTCCTGTAAAAGGAATCAACCCAGAAACAGAAGAAGAGGTGTTTCGTGCACCATCTGATTCAGAGCCATTTGCAGCTCTTGCCTTTAAACTTCAGGCCGATCCATTTGTGGGGCAACTTACATTCTTTAGAGTTTATTCAGGGACCATTGAGGCAGGCTCTTACATATACAACGCAACAACGGGAGATAAAGAGAGATTGGGAAGAATTGTGCGCTTGCAAGCAAACCAAAGAGAGGAAGTGAAAAAAGTTTTTGCAGGAGAAATTGCAGCTGCTGTAGGCTTGAAAACTGCTCGTACATCGCACACATTTTGTGATGAAGCCAATCCAATTATTTTGGACCCTATTAAATTTGCAGAACCAGTTATTTCTCTTCGTATTGAACCAAAAACAAAAGCTGACCAAGAAAAAATGGGAATGGCTCTTAAGAGACTTTCTGATGAAGATCCAACATTTAGAATTAAATCAGATTCTGAAACTGGTGAAACCGTGATTATGGGAATGGGAGAGCTCCACTTGGAAATTATTGTGGACAGAATGAAAAGAGAGTTTGGCGTGGAAGCTAATGTTGGTGCGCCACAAGTGGCATATAAAGAAACAATCACGGGAGAAGCTACTGTTGAAAATAAATACATCAAGCAAACAGGAGGAAAGGGTCAATACGGACACGTAAAGATTTTGATTAAACCATTTGTAAAACCAGACCCAGAAGAAAAAGTGCCTAAAAATGTTGAGCGCGAAGATGGTTTTGAATTTATCAACTCAATTAAAGGAGGTGTTATTCCACAAGAATTTATTCCTGCGGTTTACAAGGGTGTTAGAGAGGCAATGGATCGTGGAATTTTGGCAGGATATAAAATGACAGATATTTCTTGTGAGCTTTTGTATGGTTCTTACCACGATGTGGACTCTTCAGAAATTGCATACAAAATTGCAGCATCACAAGCCTTCCAAGAAGCAGCAAAATCTGCACGACCAGTTATTTTGGAACCGATTATGAAACTGGAAGTCGTTGTTCCGCAGAAGTTCATGGGTGATATCACAGGAAATCTTTCATCAAAGCGTGGACAAGTGGAAGGAATGGAAGATAGGGGAGAATTAAATGTGATTCGTGCAAAAGTACCTCTCTTAGAAATGTCTGGATATGTAACAACCCTTCGCT
>CAYNNE010000037.1:0-5737 GCA_964398725.1 uncultured Candidatus Saccharibacteria bacterium | reverse complement strand
TCTTTTTCTTTTATATCAAAATCCCTTGGCACTTGCGCGGTGAAGGAGCCATCCCCTTGCCCTACTAAAGTCACAATAACTCCCCTCCTCAAAATTTCTCCCTCTACCTCAACCCCTGGGGAAGAAAATAACTTCACCTTAGAGAACAATCGAAAGGACTCTAAAACTTTTCCAATCAAAGCACCATTTTCATCATATATTTGTCCGCCCGTTTCAACTCCTTCACCAATACCCACATCAACTATCATTTCATCGTACGCAGATTGTGGTGGTTTTACTAAAACCCTAGCTAAGATACGCATAGATAAATCTTCTCTACCAAGAAGTGCCTTTAAATCTTTGTTTTCTTTTTCCAAAACTTGTAAGTTGGCGTTTTGAAATATTAAATTTTCTTGGGTAGCAATTGCTCCCCATGGATGCCAAATTTTTTCAAAAGTTGTAAATGTAGCTTCTCTAATAAACCAAGCGCTGGTTGAATACCAAGAAATTAAAATATTTTTAAAAAATGGTGCTAAAGAAAAGATAGCCAAAAGAAAACCAATAACAACTATATTTTTCAATCTACGACCTAAAGATATTTGTCTACGCGGTGATTGAAATTTCATCTTCGTTGTCAATTAAAACATCTTTCCAATAAGATATATCTTCCAAAATCGCTGCGGTGCCCCTAACGACCGCCAAAAGAGGGTCTGGTGGCACATGAACAGGAATCTTAAGCTCGTGCTCTAAAAGCTCTGGTAGCCCCTTAAAAAGGGCTCCTCCTCCCGCTACATAAACCCCCCTATGCATAACATCAGAGAGAATTTCGGGCGGAGCAGTTTCCAATACTTCTCTTGCTCCTTCTATTATCGCTCCCACAGAAGAACCTATCGCTTCGCGGATATCGGTGTCTGTAATAGTTACCTCGCGAGGTAAACCAGTAACAAGGTCTCTTCCACGAACAACTGCCTCTGTTCCTTCATCATCAAGCATCACAGAACCAATGGCCATCTTTATTTCTTCTGCAGATTTATTGCCAATTAAAACTTTAAATTCATTTCTAATATAAGAAACAATGCTTTCATTAAAAACATCTCCGGCTAAACGAATATTTTTTGCACGAACAATTCCAGATAAAGAAATCATTGCAACATCTGTTGTTCCTCCACCAATATCAATAACCATATTCCCAACAGGGTCCTTCACAGGAAGTCGCATTCCAATTGCTGCAGCCATAGGCTCTTCCACGATGTAAACCTCGCTCGCTCCGGCGTTATGTGTGGCGTCCCTAACGGCACGAATCTCAACATTTGTTATTCCAGAAGGAACTCCAACCACCACTCTAGGCCCCAATATTTTTTTATGCCCTTCTTGAGCTTTTGAAATTAAATATGAAATCATTTCTTCTGTTACTTCAAAATCAGAAATAACTCCGTCAACAATTGGCTTTACTGCAACAATGTGCGTTGGAGTTCTCCCCAACATATCTCTGGCTTCTTTTCCTATTGCAACAACTGCACCAGTCTTTTGATTTACAGCAACAACAGACGGCTCATTTAAAACCACCCCTCTGCCTTTTACATAAACAAGAGTATTTGCTGTTCCAAGGTCAATACCAATATCGTTTGAAAGCGATCTTCTTATGCGCTCGCGTATGCCTATTTCCCTCTTTTCAGCCATTTACCCCCACACTAAACTACTTGAGACCTGTGAGCAAACAATTTTTATACACTGTGTATTTACTGGAGCATTGTCAATAAAATAGTTGTTTTTTAGCAATTCTGACTCATATTGGGGACTATAATCGTTGGGGGGTTTTGGAAGTAAATTTTTAACCCAGTTTAGTGTGGGGGTTTATTTTGCTTCCTTTAGAATCTCTGAAGCGCCCACAATTCTACTCTCTCCTGACTTTCTATCAACTAGTTCAAAACCACCCTTTTCTAGAGATTTTTCGCTCACAATAACTCTAGTTGGAATACCTATTAAATCGCTGTCAGCAAATTTTTCTCCTGCCCTTAAATCACGATCATCATAAAGCACTTCAATACCGGAATCAGTTAGCTCTTTATAAAGTTTATCTGCCTCAACGCGGGCTTTTTCTCCCTCAATCAAAACTAAGTGTATTTGAAATGGTGCTACTTCCTTAGGCCAAACAATTCCTCTTTCATCTGACAAAAGTTCAACAATTGTACCCATAAGGCGTCCTAAACCAATTCCGTAAGAGCCCATAAAAACCATTATGTCTTCACCTTTATCGTTTTTGTATTTCAAATCAAATGGTTCTGAAAATTTAGTTCCGAGAGAAAATATATTTCCAACTTCAATTGCTTTCTTTTCAAGAAAATCTCCTGACACACCTAAATCTTTTTTCAGGTCTTCTGTAAAAATTTCTTTATTTATAGCTGCATGACCTGTGTCCATTTGAAGCCCCAATCCATCGTCGTCTGTATGAATATAAATAGTGTCTTCTCCTGTCTCACAGACCGCTTGAAACTCGTGAGAAAATTTTGAAAAAGTCCCACCGGATGCATATGTTAAATAAGTCTTATCTCCAATTCCTGCACGAGTAAAAATCTTTTTATAAGCTTCTGTTGCTTCTGTATAAAACTTATTATGTTCTGCTTCATCTCTAGAAAATGAATATAGGGCTTTCCAGTAAAACTCTCTGCCTCGCATAATTCCAGATTTGCTTCTTGTTTCATTTCTGAAAATTTCCTTAAAATCATAAGGATAGGCTGGTAAATCTTTATATGAAGAAACATACTGCTTTAAAATATTTGAATAGGCCTCTTCATTGGTAAACGACAAACCAACCTCCCCTCCGTTTTTTAGTTTTGTTTTAAACCAATTATCTACCACTGCATCGTCCCATCTGTTTGATTTTTCCCAAACTTCTTTATTTTGGAGCACAGATGTTTTCATCTCTATACCCCCAATAGCGTTCATTTCTTCCCTGATAATCTTTTCAATATTTTTTATCACTCTTAATCCAAGTGGTAAATATGAATAAACTCCCGCCATTTCTTTGTGGATAAACCCTCCACGAATAAGAAGTTCTGCATTTTTTGCTACTTCATCTTTTGGGGCTTCTTTTCTTGTTTTAGTAAAAAGTTGGCTTTGTCTCATTGGTTTAAATAATACTTCAAAATTCACCTCAAAACAAAGCCTTTCAAATATTTATGCAGCTTTTTCCCTCACATCACCTGCCCAAAGTGGAGGTTCAAAACTTTGAATAACTGTGGTTGGGTTTTCGTAATATTCATTAATTAAGTTTGGATTTTCAGATAATTTTTGCTCAAAAAGTTCAGCAAATTTCGCAGAATTTAAGTTTATCCAATCTATTTTACTTTCTGTAGTTTCATCTCCTGTTGGCAAGGCCCTTCGAATAAGCTCACTTTGAATTGCCATTTTGACTTTCAAAATTTCTGCATCAGAAAATTTTGGTCCTTCAACATTATTCATAATTAAAAAAATTTAGATATATCGTGAATTGTAACAGCTATCATTAATAAAATTAATAGTGCAAAACCTACCCCATGAATGGCACGAGATATCTTCGTTGGAACTCGTTTTCCTGTAATCCATTCAAATATAGTGAAAACAACCCTTCCGCCATCTAGGGCTGGAAACGGCAAGATGTTTATTATTGCCAAAGATAGCGAAAGAAATGCTGCAAAATTAATAACGGAAACTACACCAAGACGCCTTGCTTCTCCTGCAATTTTTCCAATACCCACAGGGCCAGCAATTTCTACTAAGCCTCCCTTACCTTGAAAAATATTGCTAAATGCCTGCCCAATACCTAATGTAAGAGCCTTCAAAGTCTCCCAAGTCAAATCTATACCCTTATATAAAGCCACAAAAAATGAATACGATTTTTCAACAACGGTTTCCACTCCAATACCGAGCGCTTTTTTATCTGGAGATAACCCCGCTACTGCTTCTAAATTTTTTATTTGAACTTCACTCCCCTTTCTTAAAACAGTTAAGTTTATTTTTTCATCTTGATATTTTTCCAAGAATGTCACAACTTCTTCTGCGGTTTTTGGATTAAAGATTTTTTCTCCAGATTCTATTTTTAAAATTTCATCAAGCGCGGTAATTCCTGCTTTTTGCGCGGGGGAATTTGGAATGGCACCCAAAATCATAACCTTGGCTCCTTCTGGAAGAACGCCTCCTTTTGGAACCGCCTCAAAAGTTCCAATCATTAAGGTTATGGAAAGAAGTATCCAAGCAAGAATTACATTAGCCGTAACCCCAGCAACGAGCACTAAAATTTTTTTAAACGGATGTTTTGCTGAAAGTTTTTCATTAAAAGGCACATCCACTTCATCAGGATCGTCCACCCCCTCTTCTCCGGCAATATTTACATAGCCCCCAAGTGGTGTGAGGTTCAAACTATATTCAGTTTCGCCAATTTTTTTTGAAAAGATTCGTGGAGGAAAACCAATTGCATATTCCCTCACCCGAGCTCCAGCCCATTTAGCCAAAATTAAGTGCCCTGCTTCATGCACGGCAACCAACGCGCTCAATATTATTAAGAATAGTATTACTGTAATCATTTTAGATTATATTTTTAAGTTTATCACAAAAGCCTTTTTCAAAAATTTTAATCTTTAAAAGCGAGGGTTTTGTTTTGAAAAGCATTGGTGACCTTTTGTCGCTCGCTTTTCAAAACAAAACCCGAGCGATTGTTACTCACTTATTTCTTTTTCTTTTCTTTCGTAAACCACTTCTAAATCTTGATTAAATCCATCAACAAGTTTTTGAAGTTCTTCTGTATTTCTAAACTTACTATCTTTATCAGTATCTTCTGATATTTCTCTTTTTATTTTTTCTCTCTCAGTCCTAATAGCCACTCTTGCTTCTTCAAGTTTTTGTTTTGCTACTTTCATTAAGGCATCTCTTCTTTCTGTAGATAATTCGGGAAAATTCACCCTCAAACCTTTATCATCTACTGAAACAGATAAACCAAGATCCGCAAGCATAATCCCTTTTTCAATACCCTTTACCTGTGTCATATCCCAAGGAGAAACACGCAAAGTTCTAGCATCTTCAATGCCAATGGAGGCCACCTCTTTTATTTTCATCATGGTGCCATAACTCTCTACAGAAACATTATCCAGAATTGCTGGTGTGGCTCTACCCGTGCGAATGCCCGTATACTCCCTTCTAAGCCACTCTATGGTCTCTAGACATTGTTTTTTAAAATCAGAAAAGTCGTACATACCTGAAATAATAGCGGAAAACGGCTTTATTTCAAACTAAAAAGGAATTGGTATTGTTTTTATAATCAACAACAAAGCAATGCAAGCTATTGCACCCTGTACTAATACTGAAAGTGCAATATGCTTTTTCATAAATTCCTCTATTTTTAATGGGGTGTGAAAAAAACCATGAAATTTTTTAAAAGCTCGAAGCCACCTTACTTTTGGAAACATGAAATGTAAAAATTGAAGTCCATCAGGAAAACATGCTCCAATTGCTCCAAAGACAATTGAGAATAGTGAGTTGGCATTAAAAGTTAAGAGGACAAGAATGAGAAACCCCAATATTCCATCAATACCATTCACAAATAAATCGTGGGCCAACCTGCCGTCTTTTGCCATTGCATCTTGCCCTCTGTCTTCTCTATCTTTTGAAATTGATTGTAGTGGATAATCAGAATGCGGTATTGCATCTAATACAAAATGAGAAACGAAACCTATAGCAAAAGATGCTAGTGGAGAAACGGGTAAAACTGCGCCAAGCGCACCGC
>CAYNNE010000036.1:0-5907 GCA_964398725.1 uncultured Candidatus Saccharibacteria bacterium | reverse complement strand
TAAGTCTGCGCCAAGCTCTGCTGCTTTAGCTAAAGCATCTAATCTAGCTAACACGCCAAAATTCTGACCCTCTGGGCCTATAATGCGCAGTTCTTTCGCCTGAATTTGATTATTTATACGGAGTCTTTCTACCAATTGATTTTCTAGAATATTAAACTAATTTGACTTTTTTCGCCATAGCTACAATAAACGTCTAATAAAGGTAGCTATTCTTTCCTGAATTTTTTCTATTAAACTACGATTTTTCCATTCAATAAGGTTCACTTTTGATGCCCTAGAGCAATCTTCTTCAAAATATGCAGCCACCTGATCGATAAACAAAGAACTATGTGAAATCACATTTCCCTCATAGTTGAAATTAAAAGAAAGAGAATCAAAATTAAAACTCCCAACTGTCGCAAACTTATCATCAACAACTAAAGTTTTTGCATGAAGCATTGCGTCTTCATATCTATAAATATCTACACCGCTTTTCAATAATTTTCCAAACACAGAACGGCTAGCACGGTCCACCCAAGGATGATTTGATTCTTTTGGAATTAAAATTTTTACTTCAACCCCACGCATTGAAGTAAGGCGCAAAAGTCTAGACATTTTTCTATCTGGAATAAAGTAGGGGGTAGTTAAAAGGATTCTTTTTTGAGCACCAGCCAGCTCGTACGCCACTTTTTCATAAAGAAACCTTTTCTTTCTAGATGGCGAGTTAGTTATAAATTGAAAACCCCGCGTGAAATGTTTTGTTTTCTTTAATCTTCTGAAAAATCTCTTCTCATTTGAAAGGGCCCACATCTCTAAAAACGCATGTCTCATTTCTTCAACAACAGGACCCACAACTTTGAGATGTGTGTCTCGCCATGCTTTCATATCTTCTCTAAAACCCACTCCACCCACAAAACCCACATGTTCGTCTATGACCATTAATTTTCTATGGTTTCTAAAGAACCAAGAAAAAATTGTATCTATGCGCCAAAGTTTTACTGGATTCCAAAAAATAAGCTTTACTCCACTTTCCTCTATTTCTTTTAAAAAATCATTATCATAAAAAAGGCCCGATACAGCGCCTCCAACCATATCTACAATAATCTGCACCCCCAAACCTTCTCGCGCCTTATCCATCAAGAGGTTTAAAAACTTTTTACCCACATGGTCATTTCCTAGTATGTATTGCTCGCACAGAATTTCTTTTTTGGCGTCGCGCACAGCCTCAAACATAGATTCCCATGCATCTTCTGCTTTCAGAAAAAACTGCCAATCAGTATGCGTCCCGTTAGATACGATATTAGAATCTCCTTTTTCGTCGCTTTGTTTGTTTTTTTTAAGATACATTACTTTAGGCGCTACCGTTATCTAATGGGATGCATCTTATTTGTCAGAAATCTTTAAAACCGCTTTAGAAATTAGTACAACAGCTATTGTAATAATAATTGCGTAAATAAACTTTGCTGTTAGGGCACCACCCAACGGAAAGACAGCTTTTATTAGAGCTGAAATAGCATCGTTCCAAGCGAGACCTGCTACCAGCCCTAGGGCGGTTAGAATATAGCCAAATGTTTGTCTTTTTACTTCTCCACGAACCTCTTTAATGTCATCTATCATTTTGTAGGATTTATTGTATCAAAAAACCACTTTTCTTTTCGGATAGTCTCTTCATTATTTATAGGGTAAAGTATTAATACAATATGCATCCAATTCTTCAAAACATTGTGGACTTTGCTCTTATTACCGCAACTCCACTGAAATATTTGGGTATTTGGGGGTATCCAACACTTTTTCTTATCGCATTTGTCGAGTCAGTAATAATTATTGGTTCATTTATTCCGGGGTCTGTGGGAATAATCTTTGCGGGATTTTTAGCCCAAGCTGGACACTATAGTTTTTGGTGGTTAGTTCTGTTCGCAGTATTGGGAGGAATTTTGGGCGATTGGTTGAGTTTTTATTTAGGTGGGAAAGGGGAGAATTTTTTCAAAAGTGAAGCAAGATTTCTAAAAAAGACACACTTGGAGCGCGGAAAGATTTTTTTTGAAAAATACGGAGACAAAAGCGTTCTAATTGGACGATTTACAGGTCCACTTCGCCCAATCATTCCTTTTGTTGCAGGGCTTTCAAAAATGAATAAAAGAGTTTTTCTTTTTTGGAATGTTGTGAGCTCGTTTATCTGGATACTCTTTCATATGTCTTTGGGTTATTTTTTCGGCACCTCTCTTAATGCCATAGAAGGATGGTCATTATGGGCTGGAGGAATACTCCTAGTTATTATTGGAACAATTATTGCGGGCGCAATCTTAATACAACAAAGGGAAAAAATATTTTCTTTTTTAGATAAGAAGATAAGTTTTGTTTTAAAGGGAATTCTAGAGAATACATATTTAGGAGTTTTTTTAGAAAAACATCAAAAATTTAGTTTTTGGATACGAGCGCGCTTCTATAGGCACACTTTCACTGGGTTGCCACTTACGATTTTAATTATTTCAGCCCTTTATTTAGCCAGTTTGTTTGAGGGGGTAGCAGAAGGGGTTGTTTCAACTGGTTTTTTCACAGCTATTGATGAAAAAGTTTTGTCACTTGCAACAAATCTATACCACCCCAATTTTGCAAAATTCGTTGTTTGGTTTACGGCGCTTGGTGGGGAAGTGATAATTCCAGCGGTTGCCCTTGTTTCGGTAATAATTCTTTTTTTTACAAACAGAAAATCATTTATTTTTCCCCTTATATTTACGGGTGCACTAGCTGAAACATTTAATTTGGTCGGCAAGGAGTTTTTTCAAAGAGTTCGTCCCTCTCAAATGCTTGTTAATGAAACCAGCTTTTCATTTCCATCTGGGCACGCCACACTTTCAATTGCTGTTTATGGCTTTATTGCATACATAATTATGCGCTCTATTAAAAATGAAAGTGTAAAAGTTTGGTTAACAGTTTTTCTGTCCGTTCTTATTACCGCCATTGCTCTAAGCAGAATCTATATACGTGTTCACTACACAACAGATGTTCTGGGTGGCCTTATTTTAGGGGGAATTTCCTTAATAACAGGAATAATCCTAAGTGAGTATTTCTTAGCTAAGAAATTAGGATAAAAGTCTTGCGATAAACACTATAAGCGCAACAACCAGTAGGGTGTGAACAAAGCTACCCCCAATATCCAGGCTGATACCAAGAACCCAAAGAATTATTAATACTACGATAATTGTCCAAATCATGTTTTTAAGTGGTTAGATAAAATTTTAAGTTTTTCTAGGCCCCGATGAATTTGTACAGCTATAGTATTTTTAGATTGCCCTGTAATTAAAGACATCTCTTTAAGGGTTAAATCATGCATATATTTCATACGCATCACTTTTTGGTAGGTTTCTGGCAAGTGTTGAATTAAAAGTAGCGCGCCCTTTCCATCTAGAATATCAAAAAGTTTTTCCGAAGGGTTTTCACTAGGGTCAAATCCTTTTTCCAATAACATATCAAGTGATGTTGTTTTGCGTTTTCTGTATTCATCAATAATCAAATTATTAAGGATGTGATAAAGAAATGCTTTCATTACATCAATTTTTCCGCCCTTCACTAGATATTTCCAAGTCTTCATAAAAGTTTCTTGCACTAAGTTTTCACCAACGTCATGGTCATTCACCTTAAAAAAGGCATGTGCGTTCAATGCTCTTTGATAGTCTTTATGGGCCAGACTCAGTATTCCTTGTTGTTCTTTAATAGAGTTCATTACAAATTAAGCCGTTTGAGGGGCTATTACATTACAAAACCATTACAAAAATTTAGCTTCTTAGTCTTTATTACACCCAGAGTTTTCGTACGAGTATTTTATGTACCTTAGAGAGGATAATAGCACCTTTTACTCATATAAGCGAATTGAAATAATTTCAAGGAACATTCGTCTATATGCTCATGGAAACAAACGATACAAACAATTCAAAAGACAATAAACTTAATTCTGATGATTTTGCTAAAAAGTTATGGGAAGAAAGCTGGACATATATAAAAAATGTAGTTGATATAGTAAGAGAACCAGTTTTAATTTTGGATAAAGATTTTACTGTGATGACCGCCAATGAATCTTTTTATAGAACTTTTCAAGTGGATTCAAAAGATACAGAAAATAAGGTTGTTTATGATCTTGGAAATGGCCAGTGGGATATTCCTGCTCTAAGAAAATTATTAGAAGATATTTTGCCTAAGAATAAGTTTTTTAAAGGCTTTGAGGTTGAGCATGAGTTTCCTGCTATTGGACACAAGATAATGATTCTAAATGCTCGCCAAATTTATTCTGGATTGGTAAAAAAAGAAATTACATCTGAAATTTTTCCACCAATAATACTTTTAGCCATGGAGGATATAACTGACTTAATGGGAGTTGCTAAAACTATTGCTGGTCATACAAATATTCTTGAAGCGAAACTTTCAGCTGAAACCAAGAAAATGAAAATCCACATAGGCCGATTAGAAAGAGAAATAGTAGAACTAAAAAAAGTATCACCTTAGCCATATTTAAACGATGAAATATCTTTAAACTTTAGACGGCTTATACCAGTAGAGGTTAAACATTAAGGTCAATTATTTATCAATTAACTCTAATCTCTTAATTATTAAAAACATTAATAACAACAAAAATGGATAAATCAATCAAATTAGAAAACAAATTGCGCGCAGGTATCTTCTACGGAGGAATACTTACAGCATTTGTTATGGTTGCATTCTTTGGAATTCAAAGTGCACACGCAATGATAACTTCACAACTAGATTTGGGTGAATCTGGTTCACAGGTTACGGAACTTCAAACTTATCTTTCGACAGACTCTAGTCTTTACCCCTCAAAGCTTGTTACAGGATATTTTGGACCCCTTACTCAATCAGGAGTTGGAAAGTTTCAAACAGTACAAGGAATTGTATCTAATGGAACTCCAGCAACAACTGGTTTTGGACGCGTAGGACCTCAAACTATGGCCAAATTAAATGAAGTTATGGGAAATAACCAAGTATATTCAGACATGGCACCAATTTTGACCTCTCCTTTAGTTCAGTTCACTAGAAATAGTGCAACAGTTACTTGGAATACAAACGAGCCAACGCAAGGACAGTTCTATTACGATACAAATTACCTTCGTACTGATGAGGCGACAGGGCCAAATCAGCAACCTTATGTAAGTGGAATATTCGTATTGGATACTAGTGGCTTACAAACATCACACACACTAACAATCAACAATCTTCAAGCAGATACTGTTTATTACTATCTAGCAAGAGGAGTTGATAGCACAGGAAACATGAGTATGACCCTTCCATATTCTTTCCGAACCAGTAAGTAATTAAACTCAAATAATTCTTATAAAAACACCCCTGATATGAGGGTGTTTTTATAATTAAAAATTGTTGTAATACCTTTGTAATATCAACGGCTTATATGAGTAGAGGCTAACATCTCTTAACTTCCTAACTAACAACCCAATTACACTACAATATGAAAAATATAGATAAAAAAATAATCGCTTTAACGCTCTTTTTCGCACTTGGGCTTATTTCCCCAACAATTATTCATGCAGCAACAACTCCATCACTTGGACAAGCTTCAACATATGGGGTTCTTTCTAGTACTTACACAGACACGTCGGGGGCCACAACTATAAATGGTGATGTTGGATTTACAACGCCCCCAGCTACGCCCCCAGCAGGCCTTCAAACAAATTATGGTTCTCTTGCTCCATATGCTACGGCTGGCGTAGATCAGGGTGCTACCTTATCAACACTAGCATTAGAATCATGTACATTTACTTTTCCTGCAGGAGCTATTGATCTTTCTACAGATGTAACACACGGACCCATTGGTGTGTATGCCCCAGGAGTTTATTGTAGTACCGGTGCAATGAATATAGGAGGCCCACTTAATCTCAGTGGTAATGGAACATATCTTTT
>CAYNNE010000035.1:0-6258 GCA_964398725.1 uncultured Candidatus Saccharibacteria bacterium | reverse complement strand
TTGGAAAGGAAGGAACCATCACAGTTGAGGTAAACCCAACTCCAGGAACAGGTTTGACTTTCCGCGAGGGTGATATGAAACAAGCTTTCTTGGGCGTTAAGGTGAAGGCAACTCTTTCTGATCTAGATGTTCAGAGAGTTAAACTTCAACTTGGCTTAACAGGAGACTCAAATGCACCAAGCGCAGACTTCTATAACAAAGTATTCCCAACAGTTTACTTGATGGATGGAAGTACTGTTATCGCATCATCAGCATTGAATTCTTCAACAGTTACAAAGGAAGGATCAAACTACTACGTTACTCTTACAGGTTTCCACTTCGTAGTTCCTAAGGATGCTACAAGAGTATTGACAGTTGCATTTGATCTAGCAGCTTCTGTTGACTCAGCATTCGATGGTGATAACTACACCGTTCTTGTTCCAGCTAATGGCGTTCGTGCCGTTGACGGAGCAGGTATCAATCAGGAAGGCCCTACAACTGCTTTCTCAAGAAATCAGACTATAGAGGCAACTTCAGTTGCAGAGGATGCAACACTTCAACTCGCTCTTAATGGTAACTCACCAAAATCAGCTTCTGTAATTGCAGCTGATGGTTCAAACGAGAACGAGAAAGACGGATTGCACATTGCATCTATCGACCTTAAAGCACAAAAGGATGCAGTTAAGGTTACTGACTTCGTAGTTGGTCTTAAGAAGGCTGGTCCTTCAGCAGGTGGTGCAACCACAACAACAGTTTGGTTGTATGACTCAGCAAGCCCATCAGTTGCTCTAGGTTCCGCTTCAGTTAACACAGGCGGAGACGCTGCAGGAATTGGTTATGCCACATTCAGCGACATTGATGTAACTATTCCTAAGGACACTACAAAGACTTGGTTAGTTAAGGTTGATGTTCGTTCTGCAAACTCAACAAGAGCAGATATAAACTTCACAGCTTCTTCAACAGGTTTAACTGCTGAAAATTCTGAAGGAACAGCTCTTGCTGCAGCTAAGATCACAGGATCAGCTACAGGAGAAGCATTCACACTTAGAAACGTTGGACCTGAGTTCTCTCTAGTAGGTTCACCTACAGTAACCTATGGTTCTGCAGGTGCTTACTCTGGAGCAACTTCAACAGCTAAAGCTGACTTTGTTCTAAGAATAAAGGCAGTTGGTGGTGATGTTGAATTCGGCGGTCCAGCTTCTACGACCTATCCGATAGTTGGTCAAGGATCTGCAACTGCTGGTACTTCTACTGTTATCTACAGGGGGGGCGCAGTTGTATCGGGAGCAGCGTTTGCTGATAACCTCACATTCGTTTCTTCATCCACTGGCATCACTGTTTCAACTGGTGGTTCAGTGATAGCGGCTGGTACAAACAGCTACAGAGTGGCAGAGGGTGGAACAGTTGATATCCCAATATCATATATGTTCGAAACTCGAAGTCAGCACCAAGGCACAACTACCCTTCAACTGATTACCACGGGTATATATGCAGTTGCCCTTGAAAGGGTTAACTGGTTGACAAATGTTGGTGGTCGTCAAACCGACACCTTCATGTCTGGTAAACAGTCATGGAGAACACCTACAGTTGCACTTCCTTAATCGGAATTGTATCTCGTACCTCGGCTAACCTAACGGAAAGCCAAGGAACAACAAAAAACCACCCTCACGGGTGGTTTTTTGTTTGTGTAGTGGTTATCCACAAAAATCAATTTCATTCAGTTAAATCTTTATGAATAGATATAATTAAACAAGTGGAGAAATTATTTGATAAAGAATTTTTTAAAACTCTGGCCGGCTTTCTTTTTCTCCTTTTAATTTCAGCGATGATTGCCGTTGGTGTTCATTTGTATCAAGAAAGTAATTTAGCAAGCCCAAGCACCTCGTGTGTGGAGGGGATTGATTGTTAGTTTTTTAAAACATGAAAACTAAAATTTTTCTATTTTCCTTAATCTTTTTAAGTATATTTTTTGTTCATCAAGCAAAGGCATCAGTTGAGATTACGGAAATAATGTATGACGCTCAGGGTGCTGATACAGATAGAGAATGGATTGAAGTCAAAAATACAGGCGCCAGTGCAGTGGATTTATCCACATATAAATTATTTGAGGCTAACACAAACCACTCACTAGTTGTTTTTCAAGGAGAAACAAATCTTCAATCTGGTGCATTTGCGATTATTGCAGACAAACCAGCAAATTTTCTTTCTGATAATTCTGGGTTTACTGGGGTAATTTTTGATAGTTCTTTTTCGCTTTCAAATTCTGGGGAAAGTTTGGAGATAAAAGATGGTAGTGGGGTTTCTGTTGATTCAATAATTTATGACCCAACAATTGGTGCTCAGGGTGATGGAAAGACTCTACAAAAAATAAATGGAGTTTGGCAGGGTGCAAGCTCAACGCCGGGCCAAGATAGTTCGTCTAACACTTCTCAAACTGCCGAGCAAACAAATAATAATCAAAACAATCAATCCACAACACAGGTTGCATATACTCAGACAATCACTTCCACCCATTTTGTATCGGAAGATGTTTCAACTGAGCCGGTTGCAGAAGAAAAATCTTTAAGTGTTTCAGCGGGAAGAAATAGATTGGTTACTGCGGGCTCTCCAATTGAGTTTAGAGCCAAAATTTCTTCAGATAGTAATAAACAAACTATATATGAGTGGTCATTGGGTGATGGTTTTATTGCTTATGGAGAAGTGGTAGAGCACATTTATGCTTTTGCGGGGGATTATGTCGTAGTGCTCACTGTGAAAAATAAAAACAAATCGGCAGTTTCTAGAATCAATGTGCGAGTGATAGAACCAACACTTTCTGCTGTGCATGTTTTGGGAGGTATAAAAATCAAAAATTCTGGTAAAGATGAAATCAATCTTTATAAGTGGTTGATTTCGTCGGGCGGAATTTCTTATACATTTCCAATGGACCTCATAATAATGCCCGGAAAAACCATAACAGTCGATTCTCGCATTTCGCACCTTCCAGAGGATGGGCCAATATCTTTAGTGGACACAATGGGGCGCTCGGTTGCACTCAATCAATTAGCAGAGCCTTCAAAAACAATAAAAGTTTCTAATTTGCCCCTAGTTGATAATCCTGTCTCTCAAAACAGAAATGTTGCCTCTGCCAACAAAGCCACTGACAATGTTTTGGTTATTGAACATAAAAATGGTCTATTTAAATCAATAGGAGTTTTTTTCAAAAATATATTTAGTCGTAAATGACAAAAATACTACTTACTTTTTCAATTTTCTTTTTGTTTTTACCGGCAAATATAAAGGCGGATACACAATTTCCAACTACAGAAGGGAATATTCATTTAATAGAATCAGAAAGTCCTTATATTTTAAATAGTTCCATTACTGTTGCATCAGGAACTTCTCTCACAATCGATGCAGGAGTATGTGTTAAAATACTACCAATTGGTAGTATTTTAACACAAGGAGATTTATACGCGGTAGGTACTTCTGAAAAGCCAATTATTTTTACTTCAATAAAAAATGACAGCGTATGCGGAGATAGTAATGAAGATGGTGAAGGGAGTGTGCCCGCGCTTGGTGATTGGCTGGGTATTCAAACACACGGCAGTGTTGTTTTAGAACATGTAGATATTTCATATGCAGTAAATGGGATTTCGGTAAATGCAGGAGGTTTTAATATAAGCAATTCAAATATTAACAATAACCTTGAGGGAGGTATTGTTGTTTATGGCGCGGAAATAGTTTCGGTATCAAACAATATTTTTGAAAACAATAAATTTCCGATTGATATTTCAACAAATATTCCTTTTTCACACGCAAGCAATTCGGCTTCTGGAAACCAGAAAAATGGAATAAGTATTAGTGGGCATTCTGTGGGGAATGTATCTTTAACTAAAGATAATATTTCTTATTACACAAGTGGAATTTCTATTGCTTCTGGAACGACTTTAATTATCGATGCAGGAGTATGTGTTAAAATACTACCAATTGGTAGTATTTTAACACATGGGAATTTAGTGTTGAATGGAACGAAAGAGGAGTCGGTTTACATAACATCGATTAAAGACGATTCAGTTTGTGGGGATACAAATGGAGATGGTTCAGCGAGCGCGCCATCGGCAGGAGATTGGCCAAGTATTACTGTTGAATCGGGCGGGGTTTTAGATGCTCGTTTTACCGATGTGCGTTATGGTGGTGGGCAAGGTGGTTCTGGAATTTATCCAAATATAAAAAATAACAGAGGCGACATACTTTTAAATAATAGTAGCTCCACTAATGCATTTTTGCAGGGATTTTATTCAGCTTCTGGTAGTTCAACAATAATTTCCACGGGGTTTAAAAACCAACCGGTAGGTGTGGAGATAGGGGGCGGTAATGTAACTATCAGTAAAAGTTCTTTTGAGGGGCTTTTTGGCGGAGCAGTTTTAAATAATTCTGGAGCTACTACAACAGCACAAAGAAACTGGTGGGGAAGTGACACAGGGCCAAATCATTATTTATTAAATCCAGAGGGCGATGGAGATTATATAAGTGGTGCAATTGATTTTAGTGATTGGTTGGGTGCAAATCCAAAAACTTGGGTTATTGACCCGGTAATAATTATTCCTGGAATTTTGGGGTCGTGGAAAGATTGGCACGGGGATTGGAAATTAGACCCGATTACTCATACTTACGACAATTTAGTAGGGTCGTTTAAAGCGAATGGTTATATAGATGGACAAAGTTTATTTCCATTTCCGTACGATTGGGAGAAAAGCAATGTTGATACAGCAATTTTGTTAAAGCAGAAAATTGCAGATGTGCGAGCAGTTTGTGGGTGTGCAAAAGTGGACATTGTGGCGCACTCTATGGGAGGACTAATTGCTAGGCAATATATTCAATCGGTTGATTATCAAAATGATGTAGATCAAATTATTTTCTTGGGCACTCCACATTTGGGGTCGGTTTTTGCATATTTTGCTTATGAGGGGGGAGAATTGGACAATGATCCAAGTAAAAAAATATTATTCTCATATATTGCTCGGAAAAAAGGTTATGGAAACATGGCAAATTATGCACACAACGGTGTTTTGTCTATGAAAGAGCTTTTACCAATTCAAAGCTATTTAAAATTAGAATCTGGAGTACAACTAAATTATCCGCAAGGATATCCGCCGAACTTATTTCTGGAAAATCTTGATAGTAACTTATCTATCTTTCCACAGAAAGTTAGAAAAATAAGAAATTTTGTTGGCGATGTTGGTATATCAAGTACTCCAGTTTTATTAACCATTTCTTCATCAACAAAAAATAATTTGTGGCCCGATGGGGAGCCAATAGAAACAGAATATGGAAATGGCGACAACAGAGTTTCAACTACAAGCGCAATTAGGGTTGGGGGAACTATTTCAACCCACAACATTCAGCATGGAAATTTAACAAATGAGTTAAAACAAGAGATTCTTGAGGAATTAACTTTAAATGACGGACAACAATTAGTAGACAAGGATTACAATAAAAACATATTGTTGTTTTTGGTCAATTCGCCAATTGATATAACGGTTACAAGTCCAAGTGGACAAATATATGGTGCAAATGGGATTGAAAATGATTCAGGAAATGTATTTTATACAAATGTGGGAGATGAAGAGTTTTTAGCTATAAATGATCCAGAACAGGGAGAATATCAGGTCGCAAGTGTTGGTACCGGAGAGGGGAATTACTCTGTAGAGATGCATTTACTAGGAGATGGGATTGAGGCTGAAACATCAACCTTTGGGGTGGCTAGTGTTGGAGTAACCAATACAGGCACAATAAATGTCACTAGCTCTTCTATTGGTGCTGTAGTTTCAAACAATGCAGTTATTAATGACATTTCACCAGTTGCGATAATTCAAAAAGTAAAATCGTCTATTACCCTAAATCCTGTTGTTATCGCAACAAATACGCCGGTAATTATTAAGAAATCAGTTGTAGTGAACGAACAAAAATCAGTTACTCAACAACAAAAATTTTATATCACAAACCCTCATGAACAAAAAAGATTTCCAGTTAGCCAAGTTGCTTCAGTGGGTATCTTTGAGACAAAAATTAGCCCCTTGTTTACAAATGTGTGGGGTGGTGTAAAAAGTTTGATAAAATTAATAATAGGAAAGTAATATGAATACCATAATAAAAATAATAGTTTCTCAAATCATTTCAATTATTTCGGCATATTTTTATTTTGGAGAACTCATTACAGATATTTACACTAAATATAATCCAAAAGCACTTTCCTTTCCTATAAGTGAAGCGTCATTCTTTTTAGTAATGGCTATA
>CAYNNE010000034.1:4198-6308 GCA_964398725.1 uncultured Candidatus Saccharibacteria bacterium | reverse complement strand
CTCTATATGTAATTCTAAATGTATAGCTTGTTTTGTCCGCGCCAAACTTTTCCGCATTCTCATATTTATCTAGGAGATGAACTTCTTCAACTTCTTCACCGCCAATATCTCTAATCGCATCAAAATAGTCATTCAAAATAAAATCTGTTCCAACTATAAAAGAGATGTCTCTTACAACTGGAGGAAATTTACTTACTTCCTTATATTTATTTCCTAAAATTAATTGTTTCTTTACACGCTCGTCTTCCGACCATAAAAGTCTTATGTCAGGAAGTTCCATAGAAACTATTGCGAGCCTTTCGAGTCCAAAACCAAAAGCCCAACCATTCCATTTTGTAGAATCAATTCCAAATTTCTCTAATACACTTCCCTTCACAACTCCCGAACCCAAAACTTCAGTCCACTTATTATTTTTATTTATCTCCATCTCAAGAGATGGGTCGGTATAAGGAAATGTGTCTGGGTTAAACCTGCCCTCAACAGATTCTCCGAATACAGCTTTTGCAATAGACATTAAAACTTTTTGAAGTTCCTCTTTTCCAATCACCTCTTTTTCTTTTGGAGCAATATACCAACCATCCAATTGATGAAAGACATTCATGTGGTGGCGATCAATTTCATCTTTACGATAAACTTTTCCAAAAGAAAAACATCCTACTCCCTCGCCACGCGCCATACGCTCCTTCACATCTTCTTGTTGTAAATAGTAATACCACATAACGGTGGTGTGGGTGCGTAGTATATTTTTATCATCTACATAATAAGTATCGGATTTTGATCTCGCAGGATGATCTAATGGAAAATCGAATAAATCAAAACTTATATCTGCTGGAACTACTTCAGGTGTTTCTATGACGTCAAAGCTATCAAACTCTGGACGAGCAAGAACACTCTGCACCATCGTGTTTATAGGACTTCCTTCAGTTCTTGATAGGTCCGGCATGGCGAGGTAGCGCTTTATTCTCACACTCTCTGCGTCTTGTCTGTTTAAAAGCTCTGCCAAAAGCCTATTCTGCTCGTCTAGCAATATTTTGTATGAATTTTTCATCCGTTGTTATTATTATACTGATATAGGATCAAAATTTAATAAGTAAAAACTACTTCCATTTTTTAGATAAATCTTACCTTTCCAAGAAATAAGTTCTGGCTTAGTAAAAGAATTGACTTCAAAATCTGATGCCTTAAAAACTGGAGTAGCCATTCTGCCCTCCCTTGAATCTAGTTCGACTAAATAAATGCTTTTACTAGAAACAAAGACCATTGCATAAAAAGAATTTTTAAACCATTCAGCATCTACAACTCCCTCTGGAATAGAAATGTTCAAAAAATCATCACACTTCTCGTAAAAACACATAAACTGCGGAACTTGTTCTACATTATTCCATTTTAACTTTACCAATCCGCTTGAAATTTTTACTTCTATTTCTCCATTATCAAAAATTATTTTTCCAGAAGATGTGGAGATAGTGGCTTCTGTCTTTTTTGAAAGCGCTTCGCTGATGGACTTAATAGAATCTTTATCATTTATTTTTTCATAAGTAATTTTTTCCGCAATAAGTACTGGGTGAATTTCTGTTACTTTTTTTGGTAGTACAGATACTTTTTTTGTCCATTCTCTAAATTCTGGTTTTTTTACTTTTAGGACATGAATCTTTGGGCTAAGCTGCTGAACTAATACTGATCTTTCCAAAAATGAAGAACGCCCCTCTTCTTTATTATCCAAAAAAACAACAGTGTCACTACCTATATCAGACACATAAATACCACCAGTGCCTTTTAAATTGGCTGTTGTAAGAGAAATTATTTCTTTAAAAGAATAGCCAGAAGCCATCAATAAAAGAATTGGTCCTATGGCAAAAAAAATCACGATAAGTGCACCAAGCATTATCATTCTTCTTTTTTTTGACATCGGTTTAATCATTTTTTCTGTGTTTTGGTGTTACCCAGAAGCCCATATATTTGCCAAACATCAGTCTTGTTTGTGCATCGAGCGCTGGTAATGAGCTGAAGATTATTATTGTAAACGGGAATATCAACCATTGAAAGACCGCAACAAATTTCTGTTGTTTTGTTATCTTCTTGCCTTTCATATCTTTTGGCAAAAGAGAGT
>CAYNNE010000034.1:0-4188 GCA_964398725.1 uncultured Candidatus Saccharibacteria bacterium | reverse complement strand
AAGAGAGTAAGACATTATGGCAAGTGAGATTAACCCCAGCATGGCTCCTATCATTAGATTTCTTGTCATAGCGGGAAGATTGTATGAAAGTACAGACTCTTTAAAGAATTTGCCTCCCAAAACTATAGGAAGCCAACCTAACAAGAAGATTATAAGTGGGTTTGTGGCGGCGGACCAATATCCTTCTAATTGGACTAAAGTTAGTGTAATTTTTTTCCTAAGAGAAATTTGTTTATTTTTAATACAACCCAAAAGAATATAGGGCACATTTTCAGCTCCCCACATCCATCTTCTGTGCTGTTTATAAATATTTTTCATGGTTTTTAAAAAAGAACCACCAAAATTAGCATCCATTGAAACCGGGTACGCCATTGGAATAACGCGATAATTTCCGTTATTTGCAAAAAACAAGTTCCAAAAAATCCTAGAATCTTCTGAAACCATATTAGTTTGCCAATAATTTACATCCAAAAGCGCTTTGAAAGTTACAGCATGAGAAGAGAAGGTCACTAATTTTTCGGGACGCTCCTGTTGAATCATTTGCCAAAAAGTATTTGAAAATGCCGCGATACGAGAAATTGGATCTGTTTGCCAAATATTATTGTTATAAATAGGGACTGGCTGGAAAGAAGCTTTTTCTGGATTTTCTGTAGTTAAAAAATACCAAGTTAGGCAAAGAAAATAATCTTTATAAACAACGGTGTCTATATCAAACGCAGAAACAATTACATTTTCATAAGGGATATGGTTTTTATCTAACAAATCTGTTTTGGCAACAGAAGCTGCAAAAGAAATATTTGAACCCTTCCCCGCCAATTCTCCCTCTAAATCTTTTGGATGAGCAGTTAATAAAATGTCTCCAAAATCATTTTTGAATTTATTTATAACCTCCTGTCCGATTTTCTGTGCTGTTTCCCCCGCTCTCTCTTCTGATGCAAGAACTAATAATATTTTTTTGTGGTCATAATTTGCTTTTTTTATACTCTCCACGCTCTCAGACACAACCTCTAATGATTCATCATAAAAAGGAAATATTACTAGATGCCTAATGTGCTCGTATTTTAAATGAGAAACTTTTTCGCTCCAATCTAAACTCAGACTGTTTTTTATTCTCCTCCAGTTATATAAATTATGGTTAGATAGATAAATTGTTTTCAAAAGCCAGTAGAGGTCAAACAGAATAACAAAATAAGCCGCAATAATCGGTTTATATATTGAGCAAATCAATAAGAAAGCAATGGTGCCCCAAGACAAAAGCCCCGGCACCATTTCAAGTGTTCTGTATAAAAACCTGTCTGAGCCTGTTAGCTCGGTTGATCTCCCAACTTTAAAATAGGGGGTTTTTCTATAATCCATCCCGTTAGAAACAGGTCGCGGTCTTTCACTTTTTATAATGTCGTTTTGTTGTGTTTTATACATAAAATTCTAAGCTATCTGCTAGCTTACCTACTAAACTGCGACCGCGGTTTCGTACGGGATCCATAGAGGATAAAACACTACCAGAATATGGGTATTTGAGCCACTATTTAGGAGAAAGGATATCTAAATTGATTTCTAAATCCTCCATTCTTTCCTTGAGTAATTTTTTCGCATCGCCAATTGCCATTTTGTAAATTTCTTCACCAATCGTATTCAGAAAAAAATCCAATATCTCTCCCGCTGCAATAAACCCTATTTCTTCGTCTCTTTCTTTTTGGAAAAAACCCATAACTTCTTTTACATATTTAGCTCTTTTTTCCTCTGAATCAAAATCCATTCTATTCCTCTTTTTTGTCATTTTAATTTAATTATATGGAATTTTTCTTATATTTATTCTTTCTCCACACCCTTCCCTTTCCTCGATTTAGATTTTTAAAGTTTCCAGTAAGGGCATGACAATTTGGACAAAGTAGTCTTAAGTTGTTTTCTTTATTGTTTTCAGAATTTCCATCAATATGGTCAATTTCTAATACAAGTTTCTTAGTTATTGGGTTGCGCTTATTCCATCCACATAACTGACAGCGTCCATATTTTTCTAGTAAATATCTTCTTACATGTCTAGAAATACTTCTAGATGATACACCCATACCACCATCTTGTTTACCCTTGCGCCATTCTTCTATATAAATACTAAAACGTTTTTCAGATTGGCATGTATTAGAACAATACTCTTTTTGAGACCTTCCTCTTAGAATCTTCCCGCACACTAAACATAGATTTCCCATCCATACATTATACCACTGATAACCCTACTAGATGGTATGCTATCTACTCCACTATTTACTGAGCCGCCTGTCGGGCTTGAACCGACGACCTATACTTTACAAAAGTATTGCTCTACCAACTGAGCTAAGGCGGCACTATTATTAATTTGTCTTACGCGATCACTTCGTATGTCGAGGCGTTTGGCTATTCTATTATTTCTTCCTGTTTATCGCCAATCTCTTTTTTTGCCTCTTCAATGTCGCGCAAAAAAGCTGAGACCTTAGGATTTTGTTTTAATTTCTGAACTCCGCGGGCAGACTTCCGAATTTTATCATATGCCTCTCTACTATGAGCAATCATTTTAACTACTGTTTGATAACTGATTGCACGAAGATCATTCTTTAGAAAAACCTCTAATTTATCTTTCTTAAAACGAAGCGAACCTAAAATTTTTGCAAGCATTCCATGTGTAAATTCATCAAATTGAACGAAAAGATGATACACAGGACTACGGCGCCTTCTTTTAACTTCATACATTTTTACAGCAAGCATTCCCATCATGCCTATTAATGAACCGTAAAAAATGTAAGTGATCATGTTAGTCCCGAACGAAATAGGAAGCATTATTTAATAAAATCGACAGTTTATTAAATTCAATTATACGCTTTTGTGAAGCTGGTTGTGTATTAGTAAAAAATGCTTCCGTAAAAAAATATTGACCTACATAAATATTCATACAGTTATAATTTCGTACGGGATTAGTCTCCGGTTGAGAATCTCACAAATCTTCTGATTTCAATTTTCTCACCAAACTTTTGTATTAGTGAGTTTACCAAGTCTCTTATAGTAATTTCCTGATTCTTTATAAATGCTTGTTCAAGCAAAACTCTCTCACTGAAGTAGCTTTTGAGTTTACCCTCCATAATCTTTGCTTTCATATCTTCTGGTTTGCCTTCTAGCTCTGGCGTAAACGCTTCGCTAGCCTTTTCTTTATCTTGCTCTCCAATATCATCCATTGATAGAAATTCGGGGTTTGTAGCAGCTACCTGCATAGCAATGTCATAAACAGCCTTTTTAAACTCTTCGTTCTTAGCAACAAAATCGGTCTCTGAAGACAATTCCACTATTGCTCCCACTGTTCCATTTGCGTGTATATAAGACTGAATTGCTCCAGCGCCAAGAGTCCTGTCGCTTTTTTTAGACGCCACATCCGCCCCCTTCTTTTTTAAAAGGATAAGTGCTTTCTCTATATCGCCACCCGCCTCCTCTAATGCCTTTCTGCACTGCATTATTGAAACTCCTGTTTTCTCTCTTAATTCTTTAACTTGTTCAGTTGAAATCATAATGTACTAAATTATACCGAACTCTTTTAAAATTTATGCTTTAGCTATCTTTCTACCTTCTTTGTAAGCGTTGGCTACTTTTTCTGCTACAAATCTAATACTTGCATCAGTCGCATCATTTCCTGGAATAGGATATGCGAGCTCTTTCATATTGCAATCAGAAGATGCCAAGGCCATTACAGGAATTCCCAAATTGTTTGCTTCTCGTACTGCAATATTTTCTTTTCTAGGATCTACAACAAAAACTAAATTTGGTAAGGATTTCATTGAAGAAATACCTCCAAACATATCCCTTAAAGAATCTATTTCTCTATCAATCAAAAGGCGCTCCTTTTTGGTGTATTTAGCAAGCTCTCCTTTTTCTTTTTGTTCAGACAAGCTCTCCAAACGATTAATCCTTTTCTTTATTTCAACAAAATTGGTAAGAGTACCTCCAATAAATCTTCCAGCAACATAAGGAAGTCCTGCTGAAGAGGCAGTGTCTTTAACTGCACCCTTGGCTTCAGATTTTCCGCCTATCATAAGAATCTGACCGCCCTTTTCACCTATTTCTTGTGCGATTTGCATAGCACGCTCTAAAAGAGTCTTAGTTGTTTCCAAATCAAAAATCTCCACACTCCCCTTGTGGCCAAAAATAAAATCTCTTGCAGAAGGATGCCTC
>CAYNNE010000033.1:0-6777 GCA_964398725.1 uncultured Candidatus Saccharibacteria bacterium | reverse complement strand
ATTAGAAATGGCAAAGAAACAAGCAGAAATAACAGCTGCTCAATCTGCAAAATCCGCCCCTGAAGCTAAGAAGAAATAAACCCCCACACTAACTTTACGAAACAATATGAAAATTCATGTAAACAATAAATACACAATGAATAAAACTCTCGGCAACACTACCCCGAATAGGGGTGGGCTATTCGCCCACGTGTTGCCCGATTATTTATTAAGTAAAGTTAGTGTGGGGGTAAATTTTTAATACCATGGCGGAATCTAAAGCAATTTTAAAAAGTTTGAGACTTTCTCCCCGCAAAGTTCGTACTGTGGTTTCTTTAGTAAAAGGAAAGTCTGTGGGAGATGCATTTAATATTTTAGATTACGCCGTAAAACGCTCTGCTCTTCCTGTAAAAAAGCTTTTAATCTCTGCTGTTGCTAACGCAAAAGCACAAGGATTGAAGGAAGACGGCCTTTTTGTAAAAGAAATAAGAGTTGACCAAGCCCAAACCCTAAAGAGAACTCGCCCAGCTTCTCGTGGTTCAGCTCACCCAATAAAGAAGCGTTCAAGCCACATTATGGTAGTTTTAACCACCGAGAATCCAAAACCTAAAAAGGTTAAGCTAAAGAAAGCAAAAGAATAATATGTCACACACAGTCCACCCATATTCACATAGACTAGGCATCATAAGAGATTGGAAATCTCGTTGGTTTGCAACAAAGAAAAATTATCCAAACATTTTGCGTGGAGATTTAATTATCAGAAATTTTATAGACAAAAAACTTCGTGGTTCATACATTGCAGATGTACAAATTGAAAGATCAGAAAAAGCTCTAAGAATTATTCTAGAAACATCTCGCCCCGGAGTAATTATCGGCAGATCTGGAGATGGTACAAATAAAATCAAAGAAGAAATTTCAAAACTCTTAAGAGAGAAAGGTCTTTTGGGCAAAGTGGAAGTGAAGCTGGACATCAAAGAAATTAAATCTCCAGAATCAAACGCGATGATTGTGGCTCAAATGGTGGCCGAGGGTCTTGAGAAGCGCCTTCCATACAGAAGAGTTCAAAAGCAAATGGTTGAGAAGGTTATGGCAAACAGAGATGTTAAGGGAATAAAAATCACAATTGGCGGTCGTTTGGCCGGCTCTTCAATTGCTCGTTCTGAAACAAGAAAGCTTGGAAGAATTCCTCTTCAAACAATGAGAGCCGACATTGACTACGCTCACTACGAAGCAAAGCTAGCTTATGGAAAGCTTGGTATTAAAGTATGGATTTATAAGGGCGACATTTTTGCTAACGATTTAACCAATAGTTCAACGAATTCAATATAAATAACATGTTGGTACCAAAGAAAGTAAAATACAGAAAGTGGCATGTGATGCGCAGAAACCCAAAGAGAGTTGGTGTGGCTTCACGCGGAACTGAAGTTAATTTTGGACAATTTGGTTTGAAAGCAACCACGGCTCATCGTGTGCGCTCAAACCAAATTGAATCAGCAAGAAAGGCTATTTCTAAAGCAGTAGGAAAGACAGGAAAGGTCTGGATTCGTATATTCCCAGATATGCCTTATACTCAAAAGCCTGCAGAAGTGAAAATGGGTAAGGGAAAAGGAGATATTCAGGGCTACCACGTAGAGGTATGGCCAGGAAGAATCATTTTTGAAGTTGATGGAGTAACTCCTGAAGTTGCCAAAGAAGCTTTAAGAAAAGGCGGAACAAAACTTCCTTTAAAGACTAAGGTAGTTGAAAGACACTAAAATGACTAAAGAATTAAAGAAAAAAACAGTGGACGATTTAATGAAAGACCTCAGGGAAAAGAGAGAAGGTTTAAGAGCATTCCGTTTTGCTATACAAGGTTCAAAAGCAAGAAATGTTAAGGAAGGCAAAGCTTTGCGTAAAGAAATTGCACAAACATTAACTGAGCTCAACACAAGAAAATAAAATGGAAAAGAAATCTAAAAAAAGAGTTTTAAAGGGAGTAGTGGTGTCAAGCAAAATGAAAGACACTGTAGTTGTTGCTGTGAAAAATTTTAAAAAGCACCCACAATATGGCAAATATGTTTCTATTACCAAAAAATATAAAGCTCATGATGCCGGTAATACAAAGGTTGTCGGAGATAAGGTGGAGATAGTCGAGTGTCGACCGATTTCTAAAACTAAGCACTTCATGATAGTCTCTTAATTCCAATAACATGATTCAACCACGCTCAATAGTAAAAGTAGCAGATAACTCAGGCGCCAAAATCGCAAGAGTTTTCAAGGTGTTAGGCTCATCAAAGAAGAGATATGCAATGATTGGTGATATTTGCGTTCTATCAATTCAGAAAGCAGAACCAAGAAAGCCCGTTAAAAAGAAAGATGTGGTTTATGGTGTAGTTGCAAGATCAAAGGTTGCCACAAGGCGCGCTGATGGTTCTTATATTCGTTTTGATGAAAACGCAGTTATTTTGGTTGATAAAACAAAGCATGAACCAATAGCAGGACGTGTTTTCGGCCCAATACCAAGAGAGCTGGGGGAGAAAGGTTTCCAGTCAATAATTTCTCTTGCGCCTGAAGTTGTATAAAAATATGAAAATTAAAAAAGGAGACAACGTAATAGTAATTTCAGGAAAAGACAAAGGCAAAACAGGTGCCGTTGTTAGGGCCTTTCCTAAAGAAAATAGAATCCTAGTAGAGGGGGTAAATATTAAATTTATTCACAAGAAACCAGGAAAAAATATTCAAAAGGGTCAAAAAATAGAAAAAGCTCTACCGGTGCACATTTCAAATGTGATGATTGTAGACCCAAAAACAAAAAAACCAACAAGAATCAAGTTTTCAATGGAAAAAGGCAAAAAACTTAGAATAAGCTCTAAGAGCGGAACAAAAATATAATGACAAATCCTATCCGAGAAAAACAAAATATGGCTTTTGAAAAAATGAAAGGACAATTTCATTATAAAAATAGCATGCAAGCTCCAAAACTTGTGAAAGCAGTTATTTCTGTTGGAGTAGGTTCTTTTAAAGATAAAAACAAAATAAAGATTGCACAGGATCGTTTAGCAAAAATCACAGGACAGAAAGCTGTTGAAAGGGGAGCAAAGCAATCTATTGCAACATTTAAAACTCGTCAGGGAGATGTGATTGGACTTCAAGTGACCATTAGAGGAGCAAGAATGAATGATTTCATAGAAAAGTTAATTCACATTGCTCTTCCTAGAACAAAAGACTTTAGAGGAATTTCTAAAACATCAGTAGATGATATGGGAAATCTCACTATGGGCATCAAAGAACACACTATTTTCCCAGAAACCGCAGATGAAGAATTGAAAGATGTGTTTGGACTTGCCATTACCCTTGTTTCTACGGCTAAGAATAAGGCAGAAGCGCAAGAATTCTTCTCAATACTAGGTATTCCTTTCAAGGCCTAAAAGGGCTTGCTTTGTGGCTTTTTCTCATATAAAATCTCGGAACGCTCTTAAGGAGCTTTTTTGTTAAATATGGCTAAAAAGTCTGTAATCGCTAGATCACAAAAAACACCCAAGTTCTCTACTAGGGCTGTTAACCGCTGTTTTAGATGCGGTAGGAAGAGAGCATTTATGCGAGATTTCGGACTTTGCAGAATATGCTTTAGAGAATTAGCAAACGAAGGTAAAATCCCTGGAGTTAAAAAATCATCATGGTAAGCGACAGAATTGGAGATATGTTGAATAGGTTGAAGAATGCAGGTGCTGTTTCGCACAAGTCTGTTTCTGTACCTTATTCTCGTTTAAATCTAGAAATCTTGAAGCTCCTTGCTGAATATGGTTTTATCGTTTCTTTTGAAAAAAATAGTCAAAAAGCTACAAATTTTATTGATGTTGTTATTGCTTATAAAAACGATAAGCCTCGCATAAGAGGAATTGAGCGTGTTTCAAAACAATCAAGAAGGGTTTATAAGGCAGTAAAAGATATAAGAAGGGTAAAAGAGGGTTATGGAATGGAAGTTATTTCCACACCAAAAGGTTTAAAAACAGATAGCGAAGCAAGAAAAGAAAAGGTCGGAGGTGAAGCCCTATTCAGAATCTGGTAATAAATTTAAATACGATGTCTAGAATTGCAAAAAAAGGAATAAAAATACCACAAGGCACAAATATCTCTGTGTCTGGAAATATTGTTTCTGTTAAGGGGCCTCAAGGCGAATTGTCTAGAAATTTTTCTCCAACCATAAGCATTACCATTGCAGACGATATGGTTACTTTTGAAAATAAGTCCGGCTCACTAGAATCTAAGGCAGCGCTCGGCACGATTGCAGCCCATCTAAAAAATATGGTGAGTGGTGTTAACAATAAGTTTTCAAAAAAATTAATTTTGGAGGGAATTGGATATAAAATGGAGTCCCAAGGAGATAAAGTAAAGTTTGCTCTAGGTTTTTCTCATCCTGTAATTATTGATATTCCAAAGGGAATTACTGTTGAGATAGAAAAATCTAATTTTACCGTTTCTGGAATTAACAAGGACGATGTCGGTGAATTTGCTGCTCGTATTCGCGATCTTAAAAAACCAGAACCGTACAAGGGTAAGGGTTTTAGATATTCCGATGAAGTTATTAAACGTAAGCAGGGTAAGAAATCTGTTTAATTTATAACCAATAACATGAAAAGTATTTCTCAACAAAAAACAGAAAAAAGAACAAGAAGACACGCTCGCATTAGAGCTAAGATTATTGGCGACAGCGTTAGACCTCGCTTAACTATTTATAAGTCAAATAAATTTGTTTGGGCGCAAATTATTGATGACACCAAAGGCGTTACAATAGCTTCTTCAACAACAAAAGGATTAAAAGGAAAAAATGAAACCGAGCGCGCTCGTTTAGCGGGTGGTGCGATAGCAAAACTTACCCTAGCTAAGGGGGTAAATCAGGTGGTTTTTGATAGGGGTGGTTTTATATATACTGGTCGAGTAAGAGCGTTTGCAGACGGAGCAAGAGAGGGAGGATTAAATTTTTAATAACATGGACGAAAATACAATAAAAACATCAGATACAGAAACGGAAGCAGTAGTAGTGCCTGTTGAGGGTGTTTCTACAGAAGCTCCAAAAGCGGTTGCTCCGAAAGATACAAGAGATCAAAAGAATCACGAAAAAAATCCTCGTCGTAGTCGTCGCGGAGGGCCTCGTCGTGAAGAAAAAGTTAAAAGTGAATTTGATCACAGACTAGTTGGAATAAGAAGGGTTTCAAGAACAGTTGCTGGAGGACGTCGTTTTTCTTTCTCAGCACTTGTTGTGGTAGGGAATAGAAAAGGCAAAGTTGGAGTGGGACAAGGCAAATCTGGCGATACACCTATTGCAATCGAAAAGGCAGTAAGAGATGCAAAGAAGCGCTTAATAACTGTTGAGCTTACAAAAGAGGGACGCATTCCTCATGAAGTGCAGGCAAAGTATTCAAGTGCAATTGTAAAAATAATGCCAGCAAAAGGAAGAGGTATTTTGGCGGGTTCTGCAACTCGTTATGTTTTGGAGTTAGCAGGGGTAAAAGAAGTTAATGCAAAAATTCTTTCTGGTTCAAAAAATGCTTTGAATATTTCAAAAGCTACAATAAAAGCATTACAAATGCTAACAGGCGCAGAAAAAGTAAGTAAAAAATAAATCTATGCAAATGCACACACTAAAAAGAAAGAGTGCTCTTAAAACATCCGCACGAGTAGGGCGTGGAGGAAAGCGTGGAAAAACAGCTGGACGTGGCACAAAGGGGCAAAATGCTCGCTCAGGTAGAAAGAAGCGCCCAGAAGAGAGAGATATGATTAAGAAAATTCCTAAGATGCGTGGTCGTGGGAAAAATACAAATACCAGCATTCAAACAAAAGCATTTGCTATTCCTGTTATGGCGCTAGAGGTGCTTTCAAAAGGAGAAGTAAGTGTTCGTACTCTTATTGCAAACAAAATAATTCAACTTCCAAAAAGACAAAGACCAGTAGTTAAGATTTTGGGTACAGGAAAATTATCAAAAGCCTTCATCTTGAAGGGAATTGAAGTTTCAGCGACCGCAAAAAAAGCTATAGAGGATGCGGGTGGTGCGGTAAAATAAACCAATGACAAATTTTGTTCAAAAAGTAAGACTTTTACTTGAAGACCGAGTAATGAAGAAGCGTATTCTCTTTGCTTTTTTTATGCTTCTTTTGTTCAGAGTTCTTGCGGTGATTCCAATTCCTGGAATTGACCCAACAAGAATTGCTGAATTTTTTGCACAAAACCAATTTCTAGGTTTGATTAATGTCTTTACAGGAGGAGGACTCTCTTCTCTTTCAATTGTGATGCTTGGTATTGGCCCATACATTACCGGGTCAATTATTATGCAACTTCTAACAATCATTTTCCCTAAGCTAAAAGCAATGTATCAGGAAGAGGGGGATGCGGGTAGAAAAAAGTTTTCTCAATATTCAAGAATGCTAACCGTACCCCTAGCAATACTTCAATCTTTTGCATTCCTTACACTTCTTTCAAGACAAGGTGTTTTGGGCACCCTAAGCACAACCCAGCTTGCTATAAACATATTAGTTATCACAGGAGGTTCTGTGCTTTTGATGTGGTTAGGAGAACTTATTTCTGAATATGGAGTAGGAAATGGAGTTTCCTTGATTATCTTTGCCGGTATTATTGCAGCGCTACCTCAAAATATTGCCCAACTACTTGTTTCTTTCCAACCATCTTATATTCCAGTTTATCTAGCATTTATTGTGGCTTCAGCTCTAATTATTTTAGGGGTAGTAGTAGTTACAGAAGCAGAAAGACCAATACCTGTCACATACGCAAAAAGAATTCGTGGAAACAAAGTTTTTGGAGGT
>CAYNNE010000032.1:0-6943 GCA_964398725.1 uncultured Candidatus Saccharibacteria bacterium | reverse complement strand
CAAAACTCACTTCGTTCGGACAGTTGGCGTTTTTCTATTACGCTAATCCTGATTTTAAAATAATCTCGCGAGTGTTGAAAATAGTACTTACCTCGCTTTAAGTAAAAAGAAAGAAAGTTTTTTGATTTTTCAATAAGTTTGCTATTTATGTCAAAAATGTGGTGGAACTATTTAAATGCTTGACGAATTTTTTAATAAGAATAATATCTCTTCCCAGACCAAGTACACGGGAATGTATGTGCTTCAGGGAATTCAAGGCCACTAACTCTTCGCGGGGCAAATGGCAATGGATTACGAATCAAGGAACACCTCACGGTGAACCAAGATTCAGAAGTGTGGTTATCTTACTCAGGTGAGTTCTCGCAAGGGGACACATCGGTTTACTAGAGCTTTCGAGCACTAGAACGAGTAAGGATAAAGAGTTGCTCTCTACGGTTCGGGACATAGCGCAAGCATTGCCCCGACCCGCAGAACAACTTATGACACACAACTAGCACATCATGGAGATAAGCTGATTGAAATAGTGGCGGCCTCAAAGCTGACCACGAAAGCAACCCAGCTTATGTTGAGAAGTTAATCTCACCTGCAACGGCGAGTAACTTCACAACCTTTCTGGACAAACCACCAGAAAGCTAATCGGGAGGCGTCTGCCACCCGACCAACCATGGTATCGTTTCTCCCTAGAGACGGTACACAAACCCATTCGGGCGCTCAAGGTAGTGATGACTACACAGTCACCGCCATCCTCAGCTCGCCCGTAAACGGCGTCCATCTCACGATGGGCGCCGTTTTCACATATAAAAATAAATTTTGGTATAGTTTTTATTCTAATGAAAGAAAATTTTTGGCAAAAACTTAATAGGCCATTTTTTGTATTAGCGCCAATGGCAGATGTCACGGACGCGCCATTTCGTCGTGTTATAGCAAAGTATGGCAAGCCAGATGTAATGTGGACCGAATTTGTTTCTGCTGATGGTCTGGTGAGAGCAAAAGACGAAGGCAAGAAAAAACTTTTAAAAGATTTGGAATACACAGAAAAAGAGAGACCTATTGTTGCTCAAATTTTTTCATCAAAGCCAGAATACATTTTTCAATCAGCAAAACTTATAAAAGAATTGGGTTTTGATGGTTTAGACATAAATATGGGGTGCCCAGATAAAGGAGTGGAAAAACAAGGCGCCGGAGCAGCATTAATTAAGAATCCAAAATTGGCGAGAGAAATAATTAGATCTGCAAAGGAGGGGTTTCAGGGGCCGGTATCAGTAAAAACTCGTATTGGCTACAACAAGGACGAGTTAGACGCTTGGCTTCCTGAAATTTTGAAAGAAGGTGTCTCTGCAATAACTGTTCATGCGCGTACAAGAAAAGAAATGTCTAAAGTTCCAGCAAAATGGGACACGGTTGCTAGGGCCGTAAAAATCAGAAATGAAATTTCTCCAACAACTTTAATAATTGGAAATGGAGATGTAAAAGATTTAAATCATGCGAGAGAACTAGCAGAACAAACAGGAGCAGATGGAATTATGTTGGGGCGGGCTATTTTTGGTAATCCATGGCTTTTTTCTGAATACACCCCAACTACGGAAGAGAAATTAAATGTTCTTATGGAACACACAAAACTTTTTGATGAAATTTTGGGAGGTGTAAAAAATTTTTCAGTGATGAAAAAACATTTTAAATCTTATGTAAGTGATTTTGATGGAGCGGTTGAGTTGAGACAAAAATTAATGGAAACTGAAAACCACAAAGATGTTGATAGGGTAGTTGTTGACTTTCTAAAAAATAAAGCGCTATAATGTCATTTCCGTCGAGTGCTGATCACATTCGATAGGAGAGCGAAAACCTTTTACCGGGTATCGCATGGTCCGTTCCGAAGGAAGAGTCATTCTGGTCGTCGGAGCTCACCCGCCCTAAGCGTCTTGCGCAGACGCCCTAGGGGTGGATGAGGATGGGCCAAATCGAAGTACAAAGAAGTACGGCTTCCGGTGTTCCCTTGGGAATGCCACGGGCCGCACAACGAGACGCCGGACTCGGCGCCGGAAAGGGAGCAAGTCTCCCTCCCCACAAAGGGGCGACAGGACCTAGTCCTCGTCGCCCCTTACTCTTATAAATTTTTCTTCAAGTCCCCGTACCAAATTTTTAATATAAATAAGATTACTAACTATTGAACAGTTTAGAGAGTGAGCGAAATTAAAGTTAAATATTCTGTGAGTAAAGTTTTTGCTGAAAAATTACTGCATTAAAATGAGTGCGATTGGGGGCAGTTTAATGTAAAAGAAAAATTTTAATTTAAACTTTGATTTCCGAACGAACGACAACAGCAATCTTTGAACTTCTGAGAGAGCGAATAAAATACAAAAGCTGGCTTGTGTATTTTTGAGCGAACGATAGAAGCAATCCCAAAGAAAAAGATGCTTTTTCTTTGGGATTGACAAAAATAAAACAAGAGATTATAATACTTTATTAGATAGTGGTGTCCGTAGGAGAGTTCTGGGGTTCCCCGGTTTCCACCCTAGTTCCTCCTGCGGCGCCACGAATTTGAGATGTGCAAAGTGTGAGGCTCCGGCAAAGTTTCGCCCCGAAACGCTGGAATGGCCTTCAAGCGATATATGATGACGTACAAACGGTATCTGGTGGGGATATCGCTCCGTCGTCAGGTGTCTCGCACTGGCACTCTCAAGGGCGCTCCAAAACGGAGCGCCCTTTGACTTTTTATATAAATGTTGTAATACTAGTAATAGAGTATAAGTTCCCACGGCAATAACGCTAGAACCTTAATGGGGGAGAGATGCGCACCAGAGCCTTGGTATGCCTTGCAGCACTCGCAGTAGTGGCCTGCAAAGAAAACATCAACGTAGTTGTTGGGCCACCGCCATCTGATACGACCACTCATCCGCAGACGCCCTTGGCGCCTGTGGGTGTCTCGTCTGTTCAGGTGAACGTTCTTTCGGTTAACCTCAAGGTGGATGCCACCTTGAAGGTGACCGGCGTCGCAGTGCCCACTCGGCAGGATGCGAATTTCAATTCTGCTGTCACGTGGATGTCGTCCGACCCGTCACGGGCCAGTGTTTCTTCGGATGGCGTCATCAGAGGCGTCTTTCCGGGAACGGCGCAGATTCGGGCACGGTCTGTCGCAGACACCTCGAAGTATGCGACAATCGGAGTGACAATCGTAGCGAAGTGAGCGGAGGCGAGCGAAGCGGAGACAAAAGGGCGCACCAACCAGCTGGTTGGTGCGCCCTTATTTTTTTTATGCAATAATTTCTCGAATGGAGACTCTCTATCGCAAATATCGTCCTTCAAAATTTTCTGAAATTGTTGGGCAAGACCATATTGTGGCTGTTCTTGAAGCTTCAATAAAAAAAGGAAACATTTCTCATGCATATCTTTTCTCTGGCTCTCGTGGCACAGGCAAAACTTCAATTGCTCGCATTTTTGCACAAGAAATTAATACTCATGAAAACGATATTTATGAAATGGATGCTGCTTCTCAAAACAGTGTTGATGACATTCGTGCCCTTACCGACGGCGTAAGTACGATGCCGTTTCAATCAAAACATAAAGTTTATATTTTGGATGAGGTACACATGTTTTCAAAACAAGCGTGGAATGCACTTTTAAAAACATTAGAAGAACCACCCGCACATGTGATATTTATTTTAGCTACCACAGAGCTTGAAAAAGTTCCTGAAACGGTGGTTTCCAGATGTCAGACTTTTTCTTTTAAAAAACCATCTGAAAAAGTTTTGAAAGAAGTTATTAATGAAGCTGGAAAAAAGGAAGGTAAAAAATTGGCAAATGATGCATTGGAGCTCATTGCACTTTTGGGTGATGGTTCATACAGAGATGCATATGGCATTTTGCAAAAAGTAATCACGGTTTCAAAAGACAAAGAAATATCTGGGGAAGATGTTGAAAAAGTAACGGGCGCACCAAAACATCAAATAGTGAATGAGGTTGTTTTAGCAATTTCAAAAGGGGATTCTGCTAAAGCACTAGAAGCCATAAATACCGCCTCAAAGGTAGGCACGGATATAAAAACTTTTTTAAAGTTGTTGATTTATAAAATGCGAGCAGTTTTGCTTTTACGCTTTGATTCCAAAGCCACCCAATATCTTGCTGAAAGATTTTCAAAAGAAGATTTAGAAATACTTTCTGAAATTGCTAAAGATAAACAATCAAAAATAAATGCCGGCAGTCTGCTTGAGATTCTAAACTCCTATTCTTCAATAGGGCGATTTATCGTGCCAGAGCTTCCTTTGGAGCTAGCTTTGATGAAGATACTTGGAGAAAAGGAATAAAAGTATGAAAGATTTCATAAATTGGTTTAAGAAAAAGAATTATTTACATAGTGAAAAAACACGTCCCAATGTTTCAGAAAGAGAAATTTGGTTTTGTTCTCTTGGCGAGAATATTGGTTTTGAGCAAGATGGTAGAGGTAACGATTTTGCAAGACCTTGTTTGATATTGAAGAAATTTAATAAAGAAGTTTGTTGGATAGTTCCTGTAACTCGAAATAAGAAAATTGGTAAATACTATTTACCAATCAGTACGGGGGATATTGACGGTTCATTAATACTGTCACAATTAAAACTTGTTGACATAAAAAGGTGCCTCTATAAATCTGCAACATTACAAGAGAATAGTTTTAATCTAGTAAAAGAAAAAATCACGCAGTTGCTTGCGTGATTTTTTCTTTTTTACCCCTTACGGGGAGGGCCGAAGCCGTTTGTAGTACTATTGTAGTACCAAGTTATTGTATGTCAAGTTTGTGTTGAAGCGATAGCTTAAAAGCTATAAGCTATCAACTGTGATTATTGGGGGATCGTCTAAAGGTAGGACAGTGGCCTTTGAAGCCATTAATTGGGGTTCGACTCCCTGTCCCCCAGCAACTTTGAGTTAGCACGAGAGCAGTATGATCTTAGTGCACTCGGAGGTAATTTATGAGAACTTATTTGGAAAAGAAAAACATACTATTTCTAAATAGTATTAGAAACATTATCGATCTTGACCCACTTTTTCAAAGAGGTAAAGTTTGGCCGGTATCTAAACAAGAATTATTTATAGATACAATTATAAAAAATTGGGGGGTTCCCAAGATTTATCTAGCTGCGTACAAAGACAACAAAGGCAATATCTATAAATATGAATGTATAGATGGGAAACAAAGGTTAATATCAATTTTTGATTTTTTCGATAATAAATTCCCAGTTTTATTAGATACTAAAAAAACCTTTTTTAAGGATACTTCCGTAAATATAAAAGAAAAAATTGGCATATATAATCTTGATATAGAAATAGTAGAAGATTTTAAAGAAGACGAACTCCCAGAATTGTTTCAAAGATTACAATTAGGACTAGTATTGAACACATCAGAAAAACTGAAAGCTACGCCAGGCGAAATGTCCGAATTTATTATACAGATTAGTAATACTAAATTATTTAAGAATAAGATAATCTCAAAAGCCAAACGTTACCCGCATATTGCTACAGTAGCTCAGATATCATTATTGTCCATGAAGAATGATATCGTTGACCTAAAATATAACCATCTACTTAAATTTATAAAAACCTACTCTAAGTTTAATAAAAATGGAAACGAGGCCAAGAAGATTAAAAAAATCATTACTTATATAGATCAAAGATTTGATGCTAATGATGCTCGGATTGTTTTCAAAACAAGAGCAATGTTTGTCTCGTGTTTTTATTTAATTTTGTATCTAATGATTAGAGGAGATCTTTCGAAATTAAAAATAAAGGAATTTTTTTTGGATTTCATAAATAAACTTAATACGGAAAATAAGGACTCTGACATAAAAGATTTTCAAATATCGTTTATACAAAGTCCAGATAGTTCCACATCTATCAAAAGAAGACACGAGGTTCTTTTAAAGAGATTAATTAAGTGGGACAAAAATGTCGCAGATCTTGTTAATTATACTACGCTATCAGATGAGTTTGAAAATATTTATACTAAAAAATTAACTTTGTTTGATAATCACACACAAATGAATTCAAAGTTGGTTAATATTGGATGTAAAACAATAAAACTAAAAAATGGCACACGAGAATCATTGCCAACATATATTAGACATAAGAATGTGTATCCAAATAATAAAAATAGAACTTATACACCGTTACAGATTGATATGGAATACTCTATAAAATTTCTTAAAAAAATTTTAAATAGATAAGTGCATCCGAAAAATGCTACTTGAGTAGTGTAAAATTAATTTAAACATGCAACACATTTCAATAATTGAACCGGCGACAAAAGAGGCAGTGAGAGTATTTGCGGAAAAGCATAATCTTATAGAGCACATTGCAGAGGATTATCATCATCCGCAAGAGGATTATTTACTTCACTCTGAAGTCCCTTCTGTTTTTGTAGTTTCTGACGGGGTAACTTTGAATTTTAAAAAATTTATTGAAACCAATACAAAATATCCAGACCCTTCTCCAGCAGGTGATGTTGCTAGAATATTTTGCGAAGCAGTAATTCAAAGTGCAAAAGAGAAATATCAATCATTTGAAGAAAACGCTCTCGCTGAAGTTTTTAAAGAAGCCAACAGCAAGGTTGGTGAATATAATCAAAAGCTAGGAAAGAGCGAAGTTTCAGGCAACCCAACAGGATTTTATTCTGCCACTGGCTCGTTTGTCGTGATTAAAGACTCAAAAGCATATTGGCTTTCAATTTGTGATGCGTATGTTGCACATTTTGATAAAGATATGAACAGAAAATTTATTTCCTCCGGAATATGTAGGCCGTATGCAGTTATCAATGGGGAAGAGCGAATGGCTAATCATCTAGAAACTGGTATTTTTAATCTTGATGCAGGAGACAGAATTTTTGTATTTACTGATGGTTTTGAACACCATGTAAAAAACCCAATTTTTTTGAAATTGTTTATTGAATGGGACGAAAGTTTGAACGAGCGTATTA
>CAYNNE010000031.1:0-7355 GCA_964398725.1 uncultured Candidatus Saccharibacteria bacterium | reverse complement strand
GGTGGTGGTCGGTTCCTTTTTTGACTATCACCGAAAAGTAGAGGAAATTTTATATGATGCCATTAAGAGAGCAAAGGCAAATGGGCGAAAGACACTTCAGGGAAGAGATATTTAGTTATGTTTTTATAATTACTTTTTTATCAAATTTATGGTTTCAAAAAACTGACTCAGGTGTAAGAATTTCATACTTAGTTCCAACGGGGTTATTTTTATTGTTTTCTTTAATACTCAGTTTTACTCTTGGCTCTATTAATTTCGAACTAGTTGGTTATTGGCTCATTGCATTTTTGGGGGGCTGGGTTTTGGCTTGGGTTGTGAATTTTGTAGCGGGTTTGATAAAAAGGTAGCTCATAAATACAATTCTTTACCTAGAGAATTTGTCTTTGTGTAAAGAATTTTTATGTAATAAACTGGGAAAACAATCATGGGATTTTTCGAAAACATATTTGGAAATGGCGGGCCGGGGACTACTACAAGGGAGGTGATGGGAGATACCGACATTGAGGTAAGGACACCACCTCAAGTTCCGATTCCGCTTAGAAGGCGTAGTTTTGAATCTCCCATTCCTATAAGCCCCCAAGAAGAAGTGCTTGATTCAAGAGAAACAAGTTCAGATAAACCCATAGGAATGGGCATTACTGAAGCACGCTTTTTAGAAATTGTTGATGATGGCAAGGCAGTTTTTAAGACAGTTGATTTTCCAGAAGAAAGGGCAGCTTACTTAGTGGATTTGTTTTTGGGTTTTGGGCTGGTTCCCACAACCGTTATTCGTGAACTAAAGGGGGAAATTGGTAGTGCCCAAGAATTTATTCCAGATGCAAAGATGGGACTAGATTGTTCGGTTAGTGAGTTAAGTGAAGAAAACTATATTGATGAACTAATGAAATTATGGGTGTTTGATTGCATAATTGCCAACAGAGATAGACACAATGGAAATTTTTTAGTTAAAGATGGGAAAATTTACGCAATTGATCATGGGCGTAGCTTTGGGTGGACTGATAGCAAAGATCTCCATGGCCGGACAAGTGCTTTTGGCAAACAAATAGACACATCCCAATACTATTGGGGCTACAAGCTTAGTATGCAGTTTTTAAGTCGGCCAATACCACAAGATGTGGTTTCAAAACTTAAAGAGTTCATGATGAAGCCAAGTGAACAAAAAATTCTTGAAAATCTGCTTGCTGAACTAATTGGAACAAAACACGCCGCCTTAGCAATAAAAAGGATAAAAGTAATTGGCGCGGAAGTTATTGAAAAGGGGACTTTGCCAGTTAATCAATATATGAAGATAGATATATAAAAATGAAATACGTAGAAATATATAAATTACAGAATGATGGAGAACAAAAAATAATTGCTACATGCAAGCTTGTTGATACTAATGTTGAGTGTAACGGTGATGAAATTTTTATAAAAAATTTAGTTGAACAGGGCATAAAAAATTATGAAGATTTAACACACAATGAGATTATTTTTCCAAAAGACGGAATTCTATTTTTAGAGAACCTTAAACACGCATTTAAATCTGGATACTTGCAGGCAACAGATGTTTTGGAAACAAAGGAATAATCTGCTAAAAAGGCTGGTTTTTGGCGAAAGTTGTGAATTTTGTAGCAGGGAAGATAAGAGAGAAGAAAGCCTAACTTTAGGGCTAAAATAGCTATTGACTTTTAGTATTAAATGTGCTAACATAGGTATCAGTAAAAACAGGGCAATCTTGCCCAAGAAGTCCTTTAACAGGAGCAATAATGGAGCGCTCAACGAGGGTAATGATTTTGTTCGCCGTGGTGTTCACACTTGTCTTCACGTATTATCTGGCGTTTCTCAACCACACCGACATCAACGAAATCGGCGTGGCGTACGACAGCATGAGCGGACAGATCACCGTGCAGGACAAGCCGGGCTGGTACACCACTTCGCCAATGGTGAGGGTGGCGTATCTCAGCACACTGCCGATGGCTGTTGAGATTCCTTCAGAGGCGGCGGTCATCACCAAGAAGATCGTCCGCTTCAAGAAGGAAGGTCTCGACGATTTCATTCGTCTGCAGGGGTTCGGCTACAGCATGAGTTCTTCGTTGGCGAATACGCTACTCGGCTACGCCTACTCTGGTAGGGAGTGGCCGTTTCTCGAAGTGATGCAGGAGGGCGGGACAGAAAACGTTGGTGATTTGCGCCCGCTGTACAAGAAGGCGCCATGAACGCTAGACCAATAGTCGCAACTATCGTGAAGGTGGTTGTGGCGACGGTCTCGGCGATTCTGTGGTGGCGGTGGGGAGTGCTTGCAAACATCCTTTGGATGAATGCGGCGTACTTCAGTCACCTGTTCCATCGTTCAGACTTGTCGCTCCTTTTCGTAATTCTCGAGACAGTGTTCGTTATGTGGATTGCATGGGAAATCACAACCAAGATTTTCCGAGCAGTTGTCACATTTCGAACACAGTTATCGAAGTAGTAAATTGATGGCGGACGAAATTTATTTCGTCCGCCATCTTTGTTTTATATAAAAATTTTAAAATAGTTTTGTAAAAAAATAAATGTGATATATTTTTGTACGGAAATTGCACACCAGAGGAGGATTTGTGGCGACGACAGCTCAAGCTATCAAGTGGGGGTTTACCTACAACCCCTACGACATCCCAGCCAAAGCAGTGGCGGAGCATATTGAGAGAAACAATCTCAGTATCTCCATTCGACAGGTCAGCGCCTTCGGAAGACCGGAACTCCGAATTGCTCGGGGTACATGGGTGGTTGGTGCATTTGAAATCCTTGAATTCCTGAAGAAGGAACAGAAAGCAGGCAACTGCTGAATTTCACCCCTCACTTTTAAAAAGTGAGGGGTGATTTATTTTTTTGTAATAAATAAAGCAACCAGCCGGCTTTGGTTATATGAAAAACTATAAACTGTCTTCTTTATTATCTGTTCTCGTTCTTTCGTTCGTGTTTGGTTTTGCTTTACCAAATATTACAAACGCTGCAGGGCCAGCAATTGTTGATTTGGGATCAATTATTACAAATAATTTCGTAGTGCTATCTAAAGCGGCTATTACTAATGTGCCGCCGTCTATCATTACTGGAAATATTGGCGCAAGTCCAATTACAGGAGCAGCTATTGCTGTGACATGTGCAGAAATGACGGGAACAATTTATACAGTAGACGCCGCATATACGGGTAGCGGAGATGTTACTTGTGTAGCCCCTGGCCCCGGTGCAAATAAAACTTTGGTGGATAACGCGGTTCTTGATATGGGAACTGCTTATACAGATGTTGCAGGACGAACTCCAGGAGTTGGTGCAACTAATTTGAATGTTGGTGGTGGAACACTTAGCGGACAAGACTTTGCTCCTGGAACTTACACTTGGGACACTCCGGGCAATGTTTCTATAACAGGAAATATTACCCTTACTGGTTCAGCAACTGATGTTTGGATTTTTCAAATTTCAGGAAGCCTTAATTTAGCAAGTGGAGTACATGTAAGCCTAGCGGGTGGTGCGCTTCCTGCGAATGTTTTCTGGCAAGTTGCCGGAGAAACTGTTCTTGGAACAAACTCCATCTTTAATGGAAATATTCTCGCTGGAGGAGTTTCAACTATTGCACTACAAACAGGTGCAACACTTAATGGAAGAGCACTTTCACAGTTTGAAGTTACATTACAATCAAACACCATTACAGCAACTGCACCAGTAACAATAGGGCCAGTCTTTATTGATGTTAACGGAAATCACTCACTTGATTTAGGTGAACAGTCATTTAGCACCATCAAAGCTGCAATTCTTGCCTCAGTAGATAATGATTCAATTGAAGTTACAGCAGGAACTTATACAGAAGTTGGGCAAATTGTTATAGATAAAAATATCTCAATTGTTGGTGCCTCTTCTGCAACAGTAATAATTAAAACAGATAGCGATACAGGAAACTCTGGAGACACAAAAGGATGGTTTCTAGTTAATACTGGGAAGACGTTTAATATCTCAAAAGTAACTTTAGACGGCACAGGGCACAAGGTTTATCAGGCACTTCGCTACAACGGAAACGGAATTGTTAATGATGTTAAGTTTACAAATATTGCTTTTGAGCAAAGTGGACCTCAATACAATGGTGCTGGTGTAAGAATGGGCGCAACAAGCAATGTGAATGTCACGGATTCAACTTTCACCAACATTGGTAGAGTTGGAGTTTTGAATGAAGGCGGTATTAGCACAATAAGCGGTAACACTTATACAGGAAAAGGCGCAGGGAACTGGCTTGATTATGGTTTTGAAATTAGCTATGGAGCAAATGCCATAATTAGTGGAAATACTATTTCAGGAAACCTTGGCGTTGCTGTTGTAGATGGCTCAACTTCTTCTGGTATTTCTGTTTGGGATGATGCGGGCACTCAAGCAACTCTTAGTGGCAACACAATCACAGGCAACACCGCGGGTGTTGCAATCGCAATTGCCACAGGCAGTACAGACCCAATAGTTACAATTAACTCTAATAACACAATAAGTGACAATGTTATTGGACTAGATATTCAAAATGCTGGTGCAGACGGTTTGCCCAGTGTTGCAATTGGCGGTTCAGTTTTCACAAACAACACAACCGGCATAAATATTCCTTTGGGAATGAGTGCTGATAACATAACAATTCACGAAACTAATTTTTCTGGTAACACAACAAGTATTAACAATCTAAGTACGAGTACAATTGATGCTACAAACAACTGGTGGGGAAATGAAACTGGTCCAACCAATACAACTAATCCAACTGGTACAGGAGATGTAGTAAGTAGTAACGTTAATTTTGGGTCTTGGTTTTCAGATGTTGCTATGACAACTTTTGGTGGCACACCAACAGTAGTACCAACACCAGCACCAACTTCATCAGGCGGTGGTGGAAGTGGTGGTGGGGGAATGCCAGTTTACACAGGCGTTGGTAATGGATATGGACTTGCTGTACTTTCTACAAACAATCCTGGAGTAGGACAAGTTTTGGGTGCCTCAATTGAGCCAAGCACTCAAGCACAAATTGCTTCAATTAAACTTCAATTAAGAGTATTAATTTTAGAACTCATAATTAAACTTCAAGAGCAGATAACAGCTATGCAGGCATAGAGTCTAATCAAAAAATATAGGTAAAAATAAACTACTCTTGCGAGTAGTTTATTTTTTATGTATAATAAGTACTAATGTTAGACTTCTATAGAAAGGTAAGAAACTATTTTGTTCCCCACGAAGAGAACGATTTCAAACCAAAATTCTTTAGCGCAAAGAGAGTAATTATTATAATTGTAATAGTTATTCTTGTAGAGCTTGTATATCTCTCACACACACCATTATTGGTTGTTAGAAATAATAATTTTTTAGCAGCTGTTCTTCCGGAGGTTTTGACCGTACTTACTAACCATAGCAGAGTGCAAAACAATTTATATCCTCTTACTGTGAATCAGCTACTTATTGAAGCTGCCAACAGAAAAGCACAAGACATGGCGACTAAAGGATATTTTTCACACGTAACACCAGACGGCAAAACCCCTTGGTATTGGCTTGATTTGGTTGGATACAAATATAGTTATGCAGGAGAAAATTTGGCAGTAAATTTTAATGAGTCAGATCAGGTGTTAAATGCATGGATGCAATCTCCATTTCATAAGGCAAACATAATAAAAAAAGAATATACACAAATTGGCATAGGGACAGCGCAGGGTATTTATCAGGGCCAGAGCGTAACTTTTGTAGTGCAATTTTTTGCATCGCCAATTCCCACTAATGATTTAGGTATTAAGTAAGTCTATATAGAATGGTTGATTAAAAATTGGAGTCTGGTAGGTTGGGCGGTAGAAACCAATAACCGGAGTAGCTATGGATATCACAGAGCTGTGGTACGAGGTATTGCTCGTGTTCTTTCTGGGTCTTTTTTTCATCAGGGTTCGTTTGGGTTTTGATACGCGGAAGAAGATGCAATTGGAACCCGAGTCTGCTTCGCAGGCGAATGTTCCTCAGACCCCCGCACTCGAATCAGAGCGCCATCGTTTGAGGCAAAGACTCCGTGAACTCGACCAAAGTATTCCGAGTCTCGAAAGAGAAATCGCAGAGCTCACAATGATTGACGGAGGGAGTGTGGAAGCCCGACGGGCTCATTGGTTGAAGATTGCTGAGAGAAATAAAACTCTCGATCGTCTTCGCGGAGACAGAAAACTGGCGAAAGAAGTTCTTGGACATATCGATTCATAACACAAACTCACCTGACTACAGAGAACTTACTCTCTACTAGTTGGGTGAGTTTTCTGTTTTAAAAAATAAAAAAACCACCACGCGCAATACTTTGCGCGTGGTGGGTAACTTAGGCAGCAGACATCTTCCCGTCTTCTCTAAGAAGCAAAGCGAGTTTGTGAATCGCCTTGTTTCGTAGGGAAAATGAGTCGGTGTATGCCCACACATCCTTAAGCTGAAATGCGGTTGTTGCAAGCTCGATAGCTTTCGTGAGTGCTCGATGCTCGATGGCTTTGTTATTGTTGTTCAAGAAAATAACAATACACTCGTCGAAAGTTGTGGCCTTACGAAGCTTTCGCAGAACATCCTTGTCGTGCTCGTCCATCTTTTCTTCGGTGAGTCCAAGCGCCCAAGCGACTTCGTTGGGATCTGCTGCCGGACCCAGATATTTCATCACTGCATCAAACATAGCTTCCAGCATCTTTTCTCCCGGTTAGGGCTTGCTGTAAATGACCCTAAGGCCATGGAAATTAAAGAGCTCTGTGTAGTTTTTTATATTATTATATGGCCCCTGTCAATAATGGCTATGTATGGTCCTCTTTTCTGGTGGATGTAAGTGTCAATTAATCCCAAATGGATTAATTGACACTTGTACATATATAAGTAGAATATCTGGGTCTCTATGTTTATTTCACTTAAGTCTTTAAAACGGTTTCGGGCGTAGCCCGGCTTTTGCCGACTACTCTCGAAACCGACCCGAAAGGGTCGGTTTTTGTTTTTAAAGAGAGCGAAATAGAGGGTGTAGAGAAGTTCTTTGACAAGGTCAAATCGTTAAACAAAAGCAGAAAAAAATTCTGTGTCATCTTCCTCAAGAAGTGATACAGAATGAAACCAAGTCTAAAAAAATTTCGTAAACAAAATTTTTTTAGACAAGTCCCGTGAAATTCGGGACAAGCAGAAAAAGTAAGATACAGAATTTGTGTTTTGCATTGGTGTGAACCATTACAGAACACAGAACACGTTAAGTGGTTTTTAAATTTCCTAATGGGAAATTTAAGAGCATATGGTGGATGCCTAGACTCAGAAAAGCGATGAAGGACGTAGCATGGCTGCGATAAGTTTCGGGGAGGTGCCTAGCAACCTTTGATCCGGAAATGTCCGAA
>CAYNNE010000030.1:0-7401 GCA_964398725.1 uncultured Candidatus Saccharibacteria bacterium | reverse complement strand
CACCCCGATTGCATAAAGCCAATGCCAGGAAAAATGGAAGAACAAATTAAAATAGGGCCTCAAGATGGTAGATATAGAATTCTTTTTGCATCTGCTCTTGTACAAATGAGTTTGCCAGAACAGGCGCTTGTTCAACTAAAAGCAGCAAAAGAATTAATGCCAAAGAAACAATTTGTTTATATGGAAGAGGGTCGGGCGTATTTGTTAAAGGGGGACTATCAAAGCGCCATTAATTCAATGAAAACTGCTTATGAGCTTGAGAAAAATAATGGCGATGCTCTCGTAAACCTAGCAGTTATGTATATGTATGCAGGGAATAATGTTGAGGCCCAAAAGCTTCTATCTAGTGTAAATGACCAAGAAACCCTGCTTTTTGATGATCGCCTTTTGGGTGCACTTGTTGATTTGAAGAAGATAAATGAGGCCATAAATATCCTAAAAATGAGGATTGAAAAAAGGCCTAATGATGTAAATACTTATATTTCTCTTGCTGCCGCTTATCTACAAATTGGTGAAAAAGAAAATGCGATATCAGTGCTCAATATTGTTGGAAGTTTAAGGCCAGACTATAAAGCTACAGCTGATAGTTACATAGAACAAATTAGAAAAGGAAACATTTCTCAATAATTAAAGTTTAGTTGTGAAAGAAAAATAAATTTTTTATTAAATTTTTAATAAAAATTAACAACAAAGCAAATGTTTGAGTTATCCACACTTGACTGTGTTGCAACATCAATAATTTTTTTTATGTCTCATAATTAATTGTAGGTCGAAAAAGTTTTGTGCGATCCCACTTCCGTTTTTTACGGAACCGCACAAAATAAAGTTAGTACAAAATAAGTTTGTTACAAAATTATTAGAGGAGACGTGTCTAACGGAAAATAAAACTTCCGCGAACACTCGAGTGTTCTCTAACATATAGTGCAAACCAAAACATATGGCAGCAAAAAAGCGCCGCAAGGTAGCAAAGAAATCTAAGGCAAAGAAGCCTGCTAAGAAAAGAAAAGCAGCAAAGAAGCGCCGAAGATAAGCGTGTTCAGAAACACCCCGCCCTCTTGACCAGATAACAATCGGACCAAGAGGGCGGGGTGTTTTGTTTTAAGCTATAATCTTTCCACATGTTCAAATTTTTAACCAAAGATAGAGGGGAAATAGTCCTTGCGAAGACCCCAGAAATAGTAAAAAAGGTCAATTCTTTAGAAGATAGCTTTAAACTCCTAAATGATGGGGAACTAAAAGAAAAAACCAATATTTTAAAGGAAAGGGCAAAATCTGGAGAAAATCTAGATTCAATAATGCCCGAGGCTTTTGCTTTGGTAAGAGAGGCGTCTAAAAGAACTCTTGGCCAAAGACATTTTGATGTACAGATTGCCGGCGGAACAATATTACATTGGGGAAATATTTCTGAAATGAAAACCGGAGAAGGAAAAACTCTGGTGGCAACTTGTCCAGTATTTTTAAATGCCCTGACAGGGAAGGGGGTGCATGTAGTTACAGTTAACGACTATCTTTCAAAAAGAGATGCGGTGTGGATGGGTCAAGTTTATGACGCACTCGGAATGTCTGTGGGTGTTATTACGCACGACTCTTCATTTATATATGATCCGAAACACACAAATAAAAAAGAAGATGAAAAAAGAGATGAACTAGGTGCATTTCATATTGAAAATGAATTTTTAAGGCCGGTTTCTAGAAAAGATGCATATAACGCAGACATTACATATGGAACAAATAGCGAATTTGGTTTTGATTATCTTAGAGATAACCTAGAAAGTAATTCAAATATTTTAAGACAAAGGGGGTTTTATTATGCAGTAGTTGATGAAATTGACTCTATTCTTATAGATGAGGCCCGTACGCCCCTTATTATTTCAGCGGCATCAGGTGATTCCGAAAAACTTTACGATACCTTTTCTCATATCGCAAAAAACATGGTTGGGGACACGGACTATACGATTGATGAAAAACAACGAGCCATACAACTAACCGACTCAGGCATTGAAAAGGCAGAGAAAATTCTTGGAGTTGGAAATATATATACAGACAAAGGAATAAAGTATGTGCACCACTTAGAAACCGCTGTTAGGGCAGAGGCGCTTTATAAAAAAGATAAACACTATGTCGTTAAAGACGGCGAAATATTAATTGTGGATGAGTTTACGGGCAGGATTCAGCCAGGACGCAGATGGAGCGAGGGTTTGCATCAAGCAATAGAAGCCAAAGAGGGGGTTAGGGTAAAAGAAGAGACACGCACATTTGCCTCAATTACTTATCAAAATTATTTCAGAATGTACGAAAAGCTTTCTGGAATGACAGGTACTGCTGCCACTTCAAGAGAAGAGTTTTATAAAGTATATGGTCTTGAGACGGTTGTTATTACCCCAAACAGGCAAATTGTAAGAAAAGATAGCAACGACCTTATTTTTCAAACAGAGAGAGGAAAGTTTAAGGCGGTGGCAAAAAAAGTGAAAGAACTTCATCAAAAAGGCCAACCAGTGCTCATTGGCACGGTTTCAATAGAAAAAAATGAATTGCTTGGTGCTTTTTTGCAACAAGAGGGAGTGCCACACACAATGCTCAACGCAAAAAACCATGAAAGAGAAGGAGAGATTATTGCACAGGCTGGAAAAAAGGGTGCTGTGACTATTGCTACAAACATGGCGGGTCGTGGCGTGGACATCAAACTCGGCGGTAATCCCAACACACCGGAGTCTTATGAAGAAATAAAATCTTTTGGAGGACTTTTTGTTTTGGGCACAGAAAGACATGAAGCTAGAAGAATTGATAATCAGCTTAGGGGGCGTTCTGGTCGTCAGGGGGATCCGGGAGAAACACAATTTTTTGTTTCTATGGAAGATGACTTAATGAGAGTATTCGCATCGGATACGGTAAAAAATATGATGGGGCGCCTTGGCATGGCTGAAGATGAGCCTATAGAAAATAAAATGATAACGAGGTCGCTCGAAAAAGCTCAAGAGAAAATTGAAGGACTTCATTTTGATGCTAGAAAGCATGTTCTAGAATTTGATGATGTTTTAAACCATCAAAGAAAAACAATTTATGAAAGGAGAAGGGCGGTTTTGGTGGGGGGTGATGGTGCAATAGAAGATTATTTAAAGAATATTTATTCAAATGAATTAGACACATATGAAAAAATAAAAGCGGAACTCATTTCAAAAATAAATGAAAATTTTTATCACAACGCAAGATTGTTGATACTCCAAACAATAGACACTTTTTGGGTTGATCATTTGGAAGCAATGGATTATTTGCGCGGTTCTGTGAATTTGCGCGCCTATGGCCAGCGTGACCCACTTGTTGAGTATAAAAAAGAAGGACTACGATTGTATAAAGATATGGAACTGGGTATTTCTGAAGAGATAAAAAGGCTGATGCCACACATAGCATTGATTTCTGCGCCCGTTCAAATGCCTCCTTTGGCTCCCAATTTGCCCGTAGCGGAGAGTATTCTTACACCATCGTCTACTATGGGAGTGGGAAGAAACGATGAGTGTCCTTGTGGTTCTGGTAAGAAATATAAAAAATGTGGGCTTTTGAATACTGAAGAACACCAGAGGTTAATTGCACAGAAAAAATGAATCCCGTTAGATGCCGCGGTCGCAGTTGGGGTGGTAAGCTAGAGTTCAGCTTTGGAATAAACAATATAGAATGACAACCGATTCAATAGATAATAAAAGGCCGCGACCTGCATCTAACGGGATGAAAACTACAATAGTTACCCACAACGGCTCATTTCATGCGGACGATGTTTTTGCTGTGGCGACGATTATTCTTTCTTTGCCACCAGATAGCAAATATACAATTATTCGTACTCGCGACATAGAAGAAATTTCAAAAGCAGATTATGTCGTTGATGTTGGGGGTGTATATGATGTAGACAAAAAAAGATTTGATCACCACCAAGAAGGTGGTGCGGGCAAAAGACAAAACGGGATACCATATGCATCGTTTGGATTGGTTTGGAAGGAGTATGGTGCTCAAGTATCTGGGAATGTTGATGTTGCTAAAATAATTGAAGAAAAATTAGTAATGTTTATTGACGCGCTTGATAATGGCGTAGAAATTTCTAACACAATCTTTGAAGACATAAGGCCATATACAATTTCTGATTATCTTTATTCATATTGGATTGACCAAAATATTAGCGATAAAGAGGTGGATGTGATTTTTCATAGGGTAGTTAGTATGGCAAAGGATTTAATTATTAGAGAGAAGCAAAAAATTTCCAAAATAATAGAAGAAGGACAAATTGTTGAAGACATATATAACAAATCAGAAAATAAAAAAATAATTGTGCTTGATAAACACCTAGCTTGGGGAAGAAAAATGGCCGAAAAACCAGAGCCGTTATTTGTAGTTTATCCGTCTCTAAATCAAGGTTTGTGGAATGTTAAAGCAGTTAGAACAAATATAAACTCTTTTGAAATTAGAGCGAGTTTTCCAGCCAGTTGGTCAGGAAAGACAATGGAAGATTTATCAGAAGTTTCAGGCATAAAAGGTGCATTTTTTTGTCACAAAAATCTTTTTTTGGCTGTAGCTGATTCAAAAGAGGGTGCTATAGCTTTGGCTAAAAAAGCGCTGGAAAACTAAACCCCCACACTAAACCGTGTCGATATGTTTACTAAAATAGAAGTTTAAGGAATAAATTTTATATCGTGCCAACAAGTAAATTAGAGCATAGACTTCTTGACCTTTGTTTTAAAAGTACACTTCCTTTTAAAATTGATTGCTCGTAATTCATAACTGGTTTAGTGTGGGGGTAAATGTTTATAGACCAAATTACAATTCATGCAAAAGCTGGTAAAGGAGGGAATGGAGTTACACTTTGGTTACATGAAAAAGGAAAGGAGTTTATGGGCCCAGCTGGTGGAGATGGCGGTAAAGGCGGGGATATTTATGTTGAAACAGTATCGGACATGAGTGTGCTTTTAAAATATAGAAATGTAAAAGAATTTACTGCAGAAAATGGAGATAAAGGTGGAAATAAAAGTCGTTCAGGAAAAAGAGGGGAGGACACGACAATCCAAATTCCAGTTGGCTCAATTGTTCAAAATCTAAACACAAAAAAAATAATAGAGCTAAATGTTATTGGGGAAAAGATAAAAATTTTATCAGGTGGTCAAGGGGGGTTGGGAAATGAGAGATTTAAGAGTTCAATAAATAGAGCGCCCACAAAAAGCACCAAAGGAAAACACGGCGAAGAGGCAGACTTTAAAATAGATTTAAGAATTATTGCTGATGTTGGATTGGTCGGCTTTCCAAATGCAGGAAAAACAAGTTTACTTAATGCCCTGACTAGCTCAAAAGCAAAAGTTGCTGATTATGCGTTCACTACAATTGAACCAAGCTTGGGCGTAATGAATAAGGTTGTTATTGCAGACATTCCAGGATTAATTGAGGGGGCCCATACAGGCAAGGGGTTGGGACACAATTTCTTAAAACACATTCAAAAAACTAAACTTATCCTTTATTGTATTTCTTCTGATACGGAAGATGTTTTAGAGGCATACAGCATTTTAAATAATGAACTTAAAAGCTTTGATGACAGCTTAACCAATCTTCCAAAAATTATTTTATTAACAAAAACAGATTTAATTGATATTTCAGAGGTTGAAAAGAAAAAGGAAATTTTAGGGAAGGATACCGCTTCGGTAAGTATTTTAGATAAAGACTTAATTTTTAGGTTAAAAAAGCTCATTGAAGAGAAAGTTTTTGAAACACATATTTAGGCTACTATAATGTGTGAAAATGTACGCAATCGCGTACATTTTCACACATTATAAAAAATAACTCTAAAATAGTTGTAAGAAAAATTCTCCAATTTGCTACTTATTTATCGGGGAGGTAAAATGCCCTAAATGGAAGCTGGTGAGAAAACTTTTTATCCTAGAATTGGCCTAGAAATACACGCTGAACTAAATACTAAAACCAAGTGTTTTTGTGACTGTAAAAATGACCCAGACGAAGTACGTCCAAACATAAACATATGCCCTGTTTGTATGGGCTACCCAGGCTCGCTCCCAGTTTTAAATAAAGAGGCGGTTAGGTCGGTTTTGAAACTAGGTGTTGCAATTGGAGCAAAAATTGCTGATTTTACAGAGTGGGATAGAAAAAATTATTTTTATCCTGATATCCCTAAGGGTTATCAGATAAGTCAGTATAAGCACCCTTTAATAGAGGGAGGTGAACTTGTTGGAATAAAAATAACAAGAGTGCACTTGGAAGAAGATACTGCGCGTTCTCAACACGATAAAGGAGAAGATAGTCTTGTGGATTTTAATAGGTCTGGAGTTCCACTAATGGAGCTTGTAACAGAGCCCGTTATGCATGATGCAGAAACTGCAGGAAATTTTGCCCGTTCTTTACAGCTTCTTCTTCAGTGTTTAGGTATTGCTGAAGCAAATATGGAAAAGGGCGAAATGCGCGTTGAGGCGAATATTTCTGTTTCGACTGATCCAAAAGAGTTTGGGACTAAGGTCGAGGTGAAAAACCTAAACTCATTTAAATCAGTAGAAAAGGCGATTGCGTATGAGTTAAAGAGACACGAGGAGCTTATTTTGGCCGGAGAGAGGGTTATGCAAGAAACAAGGGGTTGGGATGAAGCGAAAGGAACAACATTTAGCCAAAGAAGCAAGGAAGAAGCCAAAGACTATAGATATTTTCCAGACCCAGACCTACCAAAGTTATATATAAGTGAAATAGAGGGTTTTGATACAGAGACTTTAAAAAAGGGTTTACCAGAGTTGCCTTGGGACAGAGAAGAGAGATATAAGAAGTTGGGTTTAAAAGAAGAAACTGCTAAGCAACTAGTCTTTGATATAAAAATAGCTAATTTTTTTGATGAAGTAGTAAAAGGCGATATGGATATAGCAAATCTTTCAGCAAATTATTTACTATCTGATTTTCAAGCGTTAATCAAAGAAAATCTAAATATTTGGAACAACATAAATTCAGAACAATTCAGGGGTTTGATTCTGCTTATTTCGGCTGGAAAAATTAACTCAAGAGGCGCAAAAGATATTCTTGCAGTAATGGCAAAAGAGGGGGGAGAGGCAAGTGATGTTGCAGAAAGAGAAGGATTATTCCAAACCAATGATGAAAGTTTTATTGAAAGTGTTGTTATGGAAATTATTAATGAAAATGAAAAAATTGTAGCAGAGTATAAAGGGGGCAAAGAAAACGCACTTCAATTTTTAATAGGGCAGGGGATGAAAAAGAGTAAAGGCAAAATAAACCCCGAACAACTCAAGGAAGTTTTACTGAAGAAAATATAGGGTTAGTTTGAAGTGGGTCATTTTGGAATCAACCGTCACTCGTCTTAAAATTTAAAAATAGCTAAGCTTCATAAACGAAAAACATCAGAACTCGCTGTGTTCCTCC
>CAYNNE010000029.1:0-8074 GCA_964398725.1 uncultured Candidatus Saccharibacteria bacterium | reverse complement strand
CTGAAGTGCTGTATGAAAGGGCATTAAGCACCTCCTTTTGATGCTTTGGAACAAGATCCAATGACTAAGGTACCTTTAAAGAGTAAAAAATCAAGTTTTTTCAAATTTTCAAAAAATAAAAATTTTGACCATTTATATAGAGGGGAATAGGGGAATATTTTTTATAGTAAAAATTATTATTTATTTATACAAAAGTAATTAATTACTGAACCTGCTCAAAAATATTTTATTTGAGGCGGGGGACTATATAGCCCTAGGTTGTTGTCGTAAAAGATATATTGTGCGACAACTGCAAGCGAATCACCTAGCAAGGGAGCTCGCTCACTTATTAGGTGTGAGCGCAGCAGTTGTATCGCAAGGCGATACGCAAGCGAATCACCTATCGATGGAATCGGTCTGGTAGTTTTTAAAAAATAATAAAAAAGAAGCCACCCCCCGGAAGGGTGACCTCACATCATTGCGACAGCACATTCAGATTACTTGGGCTTGTTGTCCTCCCCGTTTCTTACACCGGCTTGATATGCCTCGCCGGCCTTGTCTCCACCATCATTAAGGGAGATTGAAACGTATGTAAGCATTTGTTCAATGGCGCCTGCACCCCTGCTACCATCTGCTTGCCCTTTTGCATGGGCATCTTCAACTGCTTTCTCTTCCCTGGACCTTGACATCGTTATCACCGTTAGTGATAGGGTGAACCCACAAACCTTTTTGATTAGAAATTTTCTAATCTAGAAGGTTCTATTAAAGAGTACTATTGTTATTAGAAATGTCAATTCCCCTTCCCTATAAAAAAACATCCCAATAAGCTAAAATACTATTATGAAAAATAAATGGATTTGGGCGCTTGTTGGGCTTTTAATACTTTCTTTTGTTGTTATTGGCGTATCTTCAAAAAAGAATACTGGGGGGACCTCAACAGAAACAGTCACTTTAGCCGAATTCCCTATTACGAGCTTTGACTCAGTTTTGGGAAACAGAGACGCAAAAGTTGTAATAGTTGAATATGCAGATTTTCAATGTCCTGCCTGCAAAATTTATTCTTCTCTCTTAAAACAAACAGTTGAGGCTTATAAAGGCGAAGTGGCGGTTGTTTACAGGCACTATCCATTAATTGAAATACACAGCCGAGCAATAATTTCTGCAAAAGCAGCGGAAGCAGCTGGAATGCAAGGAAAGTTTTTTGAAATGGCGAATTCACTTTATGAAAACCAAGAAGAATGGGTCAAGTCTAACAATCCAGAAAAATTATTTTCTCTTTACGCAAGCGTGCTCAAATTAGATATTAAAAAATTTGAAAGTGATATGAAGCTTCAGGTGGTTGAAGAAAAAATTGCAGGACAAAGACTTCAAGCTAAAAAATTAAATCTCTCCGGAACACCCTCTTTGTTTGTTAATGGAAAATTAATTCCCCTTCCACAAAGTGGCGCTGAATTCCAACAAGTAATTAATACTGAATTACAAAACTTGTCCCGTTAGAAACCTGTGATCTAAATACAATTATTGCAATAAAGGGAAAAGAAAAAATGAACAACCAAAATCAAATAAATTACAGTAATCAATCACAGAATGTTTCTTATGGGATGTCTCAAACTCATCCTAAATATTCCCCACTCTTAGTTGCACTCGCATCCCTTGGTTTCTTAGATGCTCTATTTCTTTCGTATGAGCATTTCATGGGGCTCATTCCACCATGCACCACCGGTTTCCAATGTGATTTAGTCACATCAAGCTCTTATTCAATAATTTTTGGCATCCCAGTCCCCTACTTAGGCCTCTTGTATTACTTAACACTTTTTATTGGTGCACTGTTAATTTTAGAAAATAAAAATGCACAAAAGATTTTAAAATATTTATTGCTTGTTTCTGGGGTTGGTTTTGTTGGTTCTCTTTATTTTACTTACATTCAAGCATTCGTCTTAAACGCATGGTGCCTGTACTGCATATTCTCAGCAATTATCACAACAATATTTTTCGCAACAACTTTATACATCAATAAAAAAGTACAAATAAATTAATAAAACAAAAACTCATCCCTGTCGACCCTAACAATTTTTACTTTTGTAAAATTTGACGGGCCAGGATGAGTTTTTGTTTTAGATTTACCCCCACACCAGATTTATTAGATCTGATATCGAGGTAAACCTTCACCAATTTACTGGTGTGGGGGTTTACTTGTTAAGCGCGAGTTCTACGCCTTTCGCCCAGCAATGAGATGAAGCAGACCATGGACGCAATCCTTCTTTGTTATAAAGATATCTTGCGTAAACCATGTTTCCTTGAGTGGTGTGGAGGTCTATACCCAGCTTTTCGGCTGTATCACTCCAGTACCTCTCATTGATTTGCATCACTCCAACGTCGGCAGAGACCACTCCACGAAACACACTTCCGTCAGTATCATACTGTTGGAAACGGGATTCACATTCAGCAACCCTTACAAGCATAGGAATATCTGAAAAATATTCTTCCACTTGCTGTTTTACTGTTTTGTTTTTAGAGATAGGTCTCTCCTTCATTATTGCTGGTCTGCGCGGACTGTCCTGAATATCTTCTTGAGGAACCAATGCCGCCGCATTCATACTTACGCTTGCCGCAAGTAAACCAAGAGTTGTTAAAGATAAGATAAGCCTTTTTTTAACTGGTAATGGTATCGATTATTTCTTTCTGTTCTGTAAGCAATCGGCACCAACCCAGTAGCAAGTCCCTTTTACAGGAATACTACTGAGAAATAAAAACCCCAAGCACTAACTTGGGTTCCTCTGTATGCTAGCATGATTGACACTCAATGTCAAGTGTTTTGTAGTGAAAATACTCAATTTAATGGCTTTATAGAGCCATATTAATAAGATAATCCAAATGCCCTTTTTGGGCCCAAAAAGCCTATTTTTTAATAGTTTTGGGCAATATTAGAGTTTCTCCCAATTTCAACCCTGAAACCACTTCCACAAAGGCATCTGAGGCCTTAAAACCGAGTTTAACCTTCCTTTTTTCATTGTTTCCTATGGTTGTTTTGACCAAGGCCGTCATATCATTACCCTCTTTGGTGAAGACATAGATGGGCGCCTTTAAGACATTATTTTTTGACGAAGCGAAGATGGAGAGGTTCGCAGTTAACCCTGACCTTACTAATTCTTTTGGTAAATCTCCGTAAACCTTTATTTTGTAATTCACAATCCCATCTACTAATGTTTCAGAGTTTTCTATATAAATTATTTTTCCTAAAAAGACCTTATCTGGATATGCATCAAGAATAATCTCAACCACATTATCCAGTGCAATTTTTCCTATGTTTATTTCTGAAACATTTGCTTCTATATAAAAATCATTATCAGCCAAAACAAAAAAAGCTTCTTTTCCGGCCGTCACCGTTTCCCCAAGCGAAACATTCTTCTTTGATACTACCCCATTTAGTGGACTTATTATTTTTGAATCACGAATTTGAGATTCAATTGAAGAAACCTCCGCTCTTTTTTGTTCTACCTGAGCAAAGGCAACGCCCTCTGCATCAAGAGACGTGCCGAAAAATTTTGGAGCCAAAACCCATGCGTCTTTTGATGAGTTTAGCGCAGTAGCAGAAAGTGCAATCTGATCTCTGGCAGAAGAAATAGTTGATTTATATTCATCCAAAAGCGCCCTATTAGCTCCGCTGTCATCAAACACTCCATTAACAGAAGTGGCTACAGTGTTTAAAAGGTCTTGTGCCAAAGATAAATTCTTTTTTGCCACCTCAAAGGCATTGTTTATTTTTGAAGTGTCTGTTTGAGAAGTGAGAGCTTGCAGTGCCAGCAAAGTTTTTTCAAAATTAATAAGTTCAACCTCAACTTTATAGCGAAGACTGTTTATTAAAATTGCTTCCTCAGTTTTTATTGAAGTTGTGTAATAAGGTAATTCAATATAGGTATTGTATTGTCTTGGATTTTTAAAATATTTATCTAGTTGATTTCTAATAGCATCGTCTTCTTTTGAATATGCGTCATTTAACGCCGATAATGCTTTTGTCCACGCATTAATATTTTGATCCTTTGATTCTCTAACGGTTTTACTCGTTGAAATACTTGCTTCGTTTAAAGCGTTTTTTGCCTTTAACAAATCAGCGCTCAGAGAACTAAGATTTAGATATGCCAACTCTTCCCCTACCCTTATTTTGTCTCCTGCTTTCACATTAATTCCTGCAATAACTCCAGCTCTTCCAAAAGAAAGTGAGGCATTTTCTGCTGGTTTTATATTTCCAGTCGCTCTCACAACAACGGCCAAGTCGCCCCTTTCCACAACAAAATATTGCTCATTAGAGCCATTACTGCTCACTATTAGAAACACTGCGCCAAGCAAAACAACGCCTAAAAATATGGAGGTTTTCTTTTTGTTCTTTACAAAAGTTTTTACCTTAAAAAATAGGTTCTTTAAAAAAGTCATTGTATTTTCTTATTTTAACTTAAATCAGTCCTTCTTTCATCTTTCTGTAAAACCAGTTCGTCCGAAGAAATAACTCCATCTGAAAGTGTCACAATTCTTTGTGTTCTTTTCGCATATTCTGGTTCGTGAGTAACCATAATTATTGTTTGTCCTTCTTTGTGCAAATCTAAGAATGTTTTTAAAACTATTTCGGAAGTTTCCAAATCCAAATTTGCTGTTGGTTCATCAGCAAATAAAATTTTTGGATCATGTGCAACGGCACGTGCTATTGAAACTCTTTGTTGTTCCCCACCTGAAAGCTGGCTTGGTAAATTTTCTTCTTTACTAGCCAATCCAAAACGAGCCAAAGACTTTCGTGCTTTCTCATAAGCCTCTTCTTTGGAAAGCCCCTGCATCAGAAGTGGCGTTAATACATTTTCTAAAGCAGTAAGTTCTGGAACGAGTGCATAATCCTGAAAAATATATCCGAGAGAATTAAGGCGCATGTTAGTTTTTTCATCCTGTGAGAGGTTGGAAACATTTTCTCCAGAAATAAATACTTCTCCAAGAGTTGCATCATCTAAGAGGCCCATCAAATAAAGCAGTGTTGATTTACCAGAACCGGAACGCCCTGTGACTGAAACAAACTCCCCTTCTTGTACTGAAAAATTTAATTGTTTTAATACCACCAAAACTCCGTCTCCTGAAGGAAATGATTTCACTAAGTTTCTTGCTTCAATTATTGGTTGGTTTTGGTTCATGATAAATTTGTCAGATTATTTTCTTCCTAGAATTGCATCTAGGGTATTCCCTTTCACAACAATTCTTGCTGGAATATATCCTGCAATGAGGGTTGCTATTAAAAGAATTATCGCTCGCACTCCCGTGTTTAGGTACTCAGCAACAATCACGCCATCGCTGAATGGAAATTTGATTGGATGCGTATCAACAAACGGAATTAGAAATCCGTACACAAAAAGAGCACCCAAAACAACACCGGCAAACGCATAAAGAAACGACTGAATAACATAAGAGATTTCTATTGCCATTGAATGCACCCCTATTCCCTTCAAAATTCCAATATATTTCTTACGGGTAATGGCATTAATAAAGACCACAATAAATATGGTTATAGAGGCCACCACAAGCCCTATAGAGCCAATAGCATTGCCTAAGAAGCCAAAGGTGTCCCTTATATCTAGAAGAAATTTAGGTAAAGATTCCTCCCAAGTTTGGACTCTGGCATTTTCCCCAAGTCCCGCTTTTAACAATGCTTCTTTTACTAAATAAGGATCAATGTCTTTCTTTAAAAATATTGCTATTTCATCCGTATTAAAATCTTCCCTACCGATTAAAGATCTGGCAGTATTTTCATTAATAAAAGCGCGAAAATCTATCTGGTCTGTTTTACTCTGAAGAAACCCTATAACGATAAACTCCTTTCTGTTTCCATTTAAAGTAACGCGGACCTTGTCTCCAATATGAACATTTTCCAAAAGCAAAAGCCCGGGCGCTTCCACATCTAAATATTGCTTGAGCATATTTGCACCCAAAAGAATTCCGTCTGCATCATCACGAGTTAAGTATCTGCCTTCAATTATGAAATCAGAAAGATTAGTAGCTATGTCTTCTCTTTCAGGATCAATGCCTGCAATTTGATTTGCTGATGCATTTTTTTCATCTGTATCTTTGATTCTTGATTGATATGTGGCTTCTATTTCTCCACCTTCTACGTATCTGTATGTATAGCTTTCCACCCAAGGCATTTTTTTAATAATTTCTATTGCCGAGGACGAATTCTCTATAAAATTCTTTTTTGGTAGATTTGTGATGATTATGTCTCCTGCATAATTTGATTTATAAACATTCATAGCCCCCTGCAAAAGGCCCACGAGTACCCCACGAACAACCACAAGATTTAAAAAAGTAAGCATCATCACAAAAATGATGAGTGCGGTTGTTGCAACAGAGGCTCTCTTTACTTGTCTGTAAGCTAAGAATAGCCCCAAAGAAATACAGATTTTTAAAAGAGATATTTTTTCTTTAAATACTTTCATCCCGTTAGAAACAGGTCGCGGACATTCCGCTTTCCCTGATATTTAGTTCATTAGTAATGTATACCATCATATAGTTCTCTTTGTTTCGTGACCGCGGTTTCTAACGGGATTCACCAACTTATTCTAACATCTGGCCTCTCTACTCCTAAATAAAACAACCAGACACACCCTAAAGTAAAGAGGATTACAAGGGCTAAAACCAAATATTTGTATATTTTCTCGTCTTCTATAAATAGTCTAAACCTAGCAGGAAGGCTCTTGCACCAGTTAACAGTTCGGGTTATACTCATAGACCTAATAATACAAGAATATGGCACATAAAAAGGCAGCCGGAACAACAAAAAACGGCCGAGATTCAAATCCAAAATACTTAGGTGTAAAGGTAAACCCAGGACAAATTGTGGGTCCTGGAGCCGTACTTGTTCGCCAGAGAGGCACGCATATTATCCCAGGACTCAATGTTGGCATGGGCTCAGACAGAACTCTTTTTTCTCTTATTAACGGCAAACTCCAAGTGCGTTCAAAGAGAAAAACTCATTTCAATGGTGAATCAAAATCAAAGAAAGTTTTTGATGTAATCCCGAACTAAACAGGTCGCGGTCTTTCATAAGAAAAATTAACTTGTGTGAATATTTTGAGATAGAAACTATGCTATCTTTTCGCTTACAAATAAACTGCGACCGCGGTTTAGTACGGGATGTAATTCCTCAGTAGGTGTGATAAATTTGATATAGAAATCGCTCACTGTCGTGGAGGGTTTTTACCATGTTACATAATCGCTGCCAGAGATGTGGCCGTGATCTGGGTGGGTCGTTTACATGCTACTCATGTGGACATGTACACAAAGCAATGGTTGTCGCAGATGGTGAGCTCTGTGACTGTGCCTGTCATCGTAGCGCCGAAGAAATCATGCATAGCCCACCATGTTGCATAGAATGTCCACACTGCCATGTTCACATCAAACGGGTGCTCTACGATTCCCATGTTGCAAGGCACGACTAACATCAGATAACCAAGACTTAACAGCACATCTCGAACTGAGGTGTGCTGGTTTTTTTATTCAGCTTCAATAACTATTTTTATTGTTCCTTTTATATTTCCTGATTGAATATTCACCGAATGTTCTCCCAATGTTTTGAGTGGATGTTCTAAATCAATAAAATCTTTTGTTAGAGAAATCCCTAATTGATTTTCAATAGCATTTTTTATATCAATGTCTTTTACACCTGCAAAAAGATGTCCTTCTTCATTAGCTGGGCGACTTATTTTTATTTCAGTATTTTTAAGAGAATTGAAATTTTTATGCAAAAGCTCCTCCTGAATTTTTTGAGACTCCAAACTAGCATCTATTTGTTTTTTTAATTCAGCAAGTGAGTGAGGGGTTGCCATTACCACCAACCCTTTAGGAAATAAAAAATTATTTGCATATCCATCAGACACTTCCTTTACTTCAAACTTTCTGCCAACCTTTGGTACATCTTTAAGCAATATCACTTTCATTCCCAGCATTCTAGCACTCCTTTCTTATACTTAAAAACGAGTCATATTCTCCGTCGAACGTGTGTTGTACTTAGAGCGAGGGATGTTCCTTGAAAAAGCCTTGGTAGGAGCGACGGCGACGGACAGAG
>CAYNNE010000028.1:0-8581 GCA_964398725.1 uncultured Candidatus Saccharibacteria bacterium | reverse complement strand
GTGAAGGGGAGGTAATCACAACGCCAACAACCTCTTCTGGAGGCGGACAGTTTGTTGTGCAGACCGGATTGGTCGACAACTCGGTACCACACGCGCTCACGGCCATAAAGACCGCGATCGCAAGGATCTTGGTGATTCTGGTCATGAGAGTCTCCCGCTTCGCTTAGCGAAGCACAAATTGATGTCAAACAACTTAATGGCACATCCGTACCATTCTGTCAATATTATACCACCATAGATGTGTATTTGTCAAATCTGGCTCAATAGAGCCAGATTTGCATCCTCGTTCATTCGGTAATACAGACGGAAATACTAGCGTATTTTTTGCTCACTAAATATTGAAAATAAATAAATTCATTTTCAATATTTTACTCGCATATTTTGCCGTCTGTATCACTCTCATTCAGCTCGGATGATCAAGTGAAAAAACTTTCTTATTATTCTTTTCTCCTTGTTGTAAGCAAAACTTCTTTGCGAGACGACTCACTCCTAGCTGTGGATAGTAAAATGACTACATATGAATAAAAGAACGCTAATATAGTATTTAGTTTATTAGTTTAGATCTTTATAATATGCCCCCAAACTTTCAACAAAATAATCCTGTTCCACCACAACAGATGCCACCTATACCACCAAGGCCAACAATGCCCCAAACCCCAGTTCAAAACCCCGTTCCTCCTCCAAAAATTCCAACCATTCAAATGAATCCATCAGGGGGACATAATAAATTTATAAAACCTCTCCTTATTATTTTAGTTATTGTAATAGTTCTTGCTGGCGCTTTAGCATTAATGCGCACATACAAAGGCACTGAAAAACAAAATTTTTCTAGTGAAAATGTAAAAGTGGAAGACAATAAAACACAAACTCCATCTGGTCTACCAAAAGATATTCCAATTGAAGAAAAGAATATTCTTCAGTCAAGCACACTCAACTATCCAGATAGAAAAGCCACACTTTACTCAGTATTATTTACTTCTCTAAAACAAACTGAAGAACTTTATGCTGTGTATCAAAAATATTTAGCAAGCTCTGGGTTTGTGCTTCTTAATGAAGCCAAATCTTCTGCTCAAATGAGCTTCCGTGCGTCTAAAGACATGAATGAACTTTCAATTGTCTTAACACCACAACAGCTGTCGACTGCCGTGCAGATTAGTTACATTACAAGACAATAAAAATATGAAAAAACTAATTAAAATATCACTTTTCGCTCTCGCTCTTGGTTTTTTTGTTTTTAGTTTTCAGACAGTTGAAGCTTGGACCCTCTCCGAGGCCTATAAAGTGATAGTCCAGGGCGACGCAGGTAGCGGATACGGGGAAGCTTACATACGAGCCTGTAGCACAAGTATTTCCGCATCCCAAACTTCTTTTTCTGGAGATTCTGCCGTTGTTACTATTTCTTACTCGAATACATGTGGGGATACTCAAACCATGTCTATCGTGGCTAGTGGTTCTGGTTTAGGCACTACACCCCTTCCGCTTACTTGGAGTAACGGAGGATATAATGGTTCTAGAAATTTTGTAGTAACCGAAACAACAACTTTCTATTTTGGTGCTTATCTTTTTGCCGATGCACTGTACGATTGTAATACCAGATCAGACTTATGGTCTGCTCCTACTGGTTTTTGTCAAGACAGCGTTCAACTTGTTACTGATTCTGACAGTGTAACCGTCACTCAAAAATCAACAATAAATGTTACAAACACTTGTAGTGTAAGTGGTGCACCTGCTGGTTCATGGACATCAAACCCAGCCGGAGCAAGTGGCTCTGGAGCAAGTGGTAGTTATACAGTTAATCCCAGTTCATCCGGTAGTACGTATTCCTTGTCATTTACACCACCAACTGGATATACAGGTTCTGTAAGTCCAATTAGTCAATTAGTTTACCCTGGCGGAACCTATTCATTTACTACTTCATGTCAACCACTAGATCAACCAGTCGTAACAATTTCATCTTCAGCATCCACCATTCAATGTACAGACCCGCTAACTCCTGTGACTTTAACTTGGCAATCTTCAAATGCTACATCTTGTGCGGCTTCTGGTGATTGGTCTGGCACACTTGCAACATCTGGTACACAATCTGTAACCCCATCAGGTTCTACAAGTGGCCCAACAACAAAAACATACTCTATTACATGTACTGGAGCTGGTGGTTCAACAAGCAATAGTGTTGGTGTTTCAATTGGCCAATGTACGGCGCCACAAGCTTCGGTCTCACTCTCAGCAACCCCAACGAGCATTGCATCTGGTGGAGCATCAACCCTTTCGTGGACAGGAACAAATGTAGCATCGTGTAGTACTACAGCTGATTTTTGGACATCAAGCTCTGCAACGTCAGGCAGTCAGTCTGTTTCTCCTTCAGTAACAACCACTTATACAAGAACTTGTACCGCAACTAGTGCTGCTGGTGGTGGAACTGTTACAGGCTCAGGAACTGTAACAGTAACCCCTGGCGCATCAGTATCGGTGTCGGCAAGTCCATCAACCATAGCCTCTGGACAATCCTCAACAATTACTTGGTCATCAACTAATGCAACCTCGTGTTCAGCTCCTTGGACAGCATCAACCGCAATATCTGGCACACAATCTGTTTCTCCAACCACATCAACTACTTACTCGATGACTTGTAGCGGTGCCGGAGGATCGGGAACTGGTTCGGCGACTGTTGTTGTGAATGCTTCTACTTCTGCCCCAACCGTGAATGTTTCTGCAAGTCCCTCAACCATTACTTCGGGGCAATCTTCAGTACTTACTTGGTCGTCATCAAACGCAACTTCTTGTTCTGCCACATGGACAACCTCAACCGCAACATCGAGTACACAATCTGTTTCTCCCGCCACATCAACCACTTATACAATGACATGTAGCGGTGCCGGAGGATCGGGAACTGGTTCTGCAACGGTTACTGTTGGTACAAATCCACCACCATTTAGCTACTCACTTACAAATGGCGGAAATAAATCCGTAACGAAAGATGGGGCGGATGTATATGTAAATCAAACTATTACAAGGACTGCTGTTTCAGGTACACAAAGCCCTGTAACTGTAGCTATTACATCAACTTTGCCTTCAGGCGTAACAGCGTCTATCTCAAATAATCCATGCACAGCAACATGTAGCTCCACAATTACTTTTGCAGTGACACAAGGCGCGCAAACTGGCACTTTCCCAGTAACAGTTACAGGGAGCGCAACAGGAGTAACAAACCAAACAACAACATTCAACTTGACAGTCAACCCTTCGGCAAATGTGACTGTTTCTTGTCTCGCATCTCCTTCGCCTGCAACAGTGGGCACACAAGTAACATGGACGGCGTATCCATCGGGTGGAACTCCTCCATATACTTATGTATGGTCTGGAACCAACTTCCCATCACCAGCGCCAGCTACCAATCCATTCAATTTCACTTACCAAACTACTGGCTCAAAAACAGCACAAGTGACTGTGCGCGACGAAGGGGGAACTGGCACTTCAGCAACATGCCCAGCAACTCAATTGCAGGTTAATGTGCGCCCAACCACTCAAGAGTTCTAAATCGCTGAAACAGACTCCTCAATAAAAACCACGCATTTGATGCGTGGTTTTTATTGAAATGCTCTGAGTTTAACCTCAGAGCATTTCAACTATTTCTTCTGGCGTGTTGATTTCTTTAGGATAAATTTCTTCAACTTTAATAATATCCCCAAACATGATTCTTGTAGTGTCTATCGGCCTAATCCCTCTAAAATTGTGACCCAAATATAAGATTCTATCTGATTCCTTTATTACTATGCCAAATGAATCTCGGGTATCATTTTTTGGAGCGCGGTATTTGACGTGAAGTACCGCTCCCAGTTTAAATTCTTTATTTCTTTTCATATTTTTCAATATTTGAAATAAATGGTTTGGGGATTAAGAAATAGGCGGGTTTTTTTGGTGTGTCAGGAAAATTTTTTACCTTTTTGTTCGACAATGAAAGTGTATTGGTATTGTGCAAGACAATATAGTTTTTTGCTACGAATACAATTTTGCCTTCAGAATACATTTCCGTGGCTTGTGTTGGAATAATGCCATTATCAAAATAGACAATATCTTTCCAGGTAATTCCAACAACCAGTCCTTTTTTGACCGGGGTGTGTATGTGTTCGGTTTCGTTATAGGTATGCGCTTCGCGTAGAAATATTATTGCATTAGTGGGTATCAGTAAGCCCCGCTCAGATTTATTGTTTGTTTGAGTGAATCCGATAATTACTTGGTCTTTACTAGAGTGTATTAGTTTCCCCAATACGGTATAGGTTGTTGGTGAAGACCATTTTGAGGGTCTTTTATAAAAATACATAGCGTCCACGTATTCCAAAGTTATTATGTTGTTGATTGGTTGCCGTGTTGAATCCATGGGTTAATCTTTAATCAAATATTAGACTAAAAAAGTGCAGTGCGATACCAATCGCTCTGCACTTTTCCAGGTGACGACAGGTGGTACTACTTGGACGATTCCGGCCCCTTTCCTTCAGGGAAGTAGTTGACCCCAGACGACCCACTCGGCTCTGCCCAATTCGGGGCAGATTCAAAGTTTTGGTCGCCGTGATCTTTTCCCCGGAAATCGCCATCGTCTCGTGCTTGATGACCAGCCTCAGAGGCTTTGCTGGGGCTGTCACCGGTCAACTTCGATACGAAATCGGAAAATCGACCCATCTTCTATCACCTCCTTATGGTAAAGAATTCTCTATATTTAACACTAGGCTATCTATATTGTTTGTCAAGCTAAAAATATCGTTGACTTTTTAGGCATAGCAGTTTACTATTTTGAGCCTAGATGAAAGTTCGTGCATCAGTAAAAAAAATGTGTGCAAAATGTCAAACGGTAAGGCGCCGTGGTGTTATTTATGTTATATGTAAGGCTAATGCTCGCCATAAACAGCGACAGGGCTAATCAATAAGATGAGAATACTAGGTATAACAATTCCAGAGGAAAAAAGACTAGAAATCGGCTTAACCGTTCTTTATGGCATTGGCAGATCTCGTGCCCAAGACATTTTAAAGAAAGCTGGTATTGAGTATGGAGCCCGACCAAAAAGCTTGTCAGTTGAAGATGAAAATAAAATCAGAACTATTATTGAGGGTTTTACAGTGGAAGGGGATTTAAAGAGACAGGTTGCTGGAAATATAAAGCGCTTGAAAGATATTAAGGCATACAGAGGCAATAGGCACGCAAAAGTTTTACCTGTACGCGGACAAAGAACAAAAACCAATTCAAGAACCCGCAGAGGAAATGTTCGTAAGACAATGGGTACTGGAAGAAAGGCTGCCGAGAAAAAGTAAGAGACACTTTACAAATTAACGGGACTTATATACAATATATCTCTCACATTTACCAATGGGTTTTCAGGTGTTTGTGGCGAGTAAAAATGATTGAGTTATGGGTAAGAAAAGGATTGTAAAAACTGCATCTTCAGAAGGTGAAGGCGCTTCAAAAGCGCCGGTTTCTTCGTCTAAAAGAAGAGTTGAAGCCGGCATTTTATATGTTGAATCTACCTATAACAACACAAAATTAACTCTTACAGACACCAAGGGGAATACTTTGGGATGGTCGTCTTCTGGTTCATTAGGTTTTAAGGGTGCAAAAAAGGGCACGCCTTTCGCCGCTGCAAAAGTTGGCGAACTTTTGGCCCAGAAGGCTCAGACCATAGGTCTTAAAAAGACTGATGTGATTGTGAAGGGGGTTGGTTCTGGAAGAGAATCATCAATAAGAGGCTTTCTTTCAAAAGGTATCGCAATTGGAACAATAAGAGATATGACACCAGTCCCTCACAACGGGCCAAAACCTAAAAAACCAAGAAGAGTATAAAAATGATAGTAGGACCAAAATACAAAATTGCTCGTCGCTTAGGTGCAGCTGTCTTTGAGAAAACTCAAACACAGAAGTACCAATTAAACCTTTCTAAAAAAGAAAGATTGGGAAAAGTGCCTATGAGACCAAAGACTGATTTCGGTCGTCAATTGCAAGAAAAACAAAAAGCAAGATACACCTATTGTCTTACCGAAAAACAATTCGGAAAATATGTAAAGGAGGCATTAGAAAAAAAAGATGCATATGGCAAAGAGAGATTATTTACAAAACTAGAGCTTCGCTTAGATAACGTAGTTTCTCGTGCTGGATTTCGTCCAACAAGACTCTCTGCTCGCCAAGTAGTTTCTCATGGGCATATTTGCGTAAACGGAAGAAGAACTACAATTCCTTCATACCAAGTTAAGAAAGGCGACGTTATTTCAGTTCGCCCACAATCAACAGACTCAACTATGTTTTCTGATTTATTAGAAAGAACAAAAACTTATACTCCACCAAACTGGTTAAAATGCGATTTCTCAAAAATGCAGGCAGAAGTGACAGGAATTCCGGAGGTACAGAAAGCAGACAATATGTTTGATTTAAACGCAGTGCTTGAATATTACTCAAGATAATAAAAAATTTATGAACGACATATCAATTGTTTTACCATCAAAACCAAAAGTCATTTCCGAAGAAGGATTTTCAGGCATCTATGAAATAGATGGTCTTTACCCTGGATATGGGCACACCTTGGGCAACTCTCTAAGAAGAATAATCCTTTCTTCTCTTCCTGGCGCATCAATTACTCAGGTGAAAATTGATGGTGTAGAGCACGAATTTTCAACAATACAGGGTGTCAAAGAAGATGTTATAGCCATTCTTTTAAACTTGAAAAGAGTAAGAATGAGAATCTCTTCAAATGAACCAGTAAAAATGAATTTGAAAGTTAAGGGAGCAAAAACTGTTACAGCAGGAGATATAGAAATTCCAGGACAAATTGAGCTTTTGAATCCAGAGCAAGAAATTTGTACTCTGGCCGATGCAAAATCATCAATTGATATGGAGCTCACAGTGGAAAGAGGAATTGGGTATATGTCTCGTGAAATAATCCAAAAAACAAGAATGGATATTGGCTCTTTGGCACTAGACGCTGTTTTCACACCAATAAGAAGGGCGAGCTATGAGGTTGAGCAAATGCGTGTCGGAGACAGAACAGACTTCAACCGTTTGAGACTTTTCATTGAAACAGATGGAACCCTTACCCCTAAAGAAGCTCTTGAAAAATCAATTGAGCTTATGATTAACCAACTTAAAGCGATTGTAGGATTTAAAGAAGAGGAACCTCTTCCTGTAAGATCTGTTGATACAAAAGCAACGGATGATGAAAAAGAGCCGGATTCAGATATATTAAAAACTAGAATTGAAACTATTGGCCTTTCTGCACGCACCCTCAATTCACTTTCAAGCGCAAACATTAGAACTGTTGGCGGTTTGGCAAGAAAAAGAGAAAAAGATTTATTAGAAGTTGACGGCTTGGGTGCAAAAGGAATTCAAGAAATCAGAAAGGGTTTATCTGAATTCGGTATAACTTTGAAAGAGTAATTCTGACAACTTGCAACTGACAACTAACTTATATGAGACACCATAAAAACAAAAGAACTTTAGGAAGAACAAAAGGCCAGAGAATTGCCCTTCTTAAATCTTTGGCGGTGTCTTTAACTGTCCGTGGAAAAATTGAAACTTCTGAAGCAAAAGCAAAAGAATTGCGTCCTTATTATGAAAGACTAGTTACTCGCGCAAAGGTTGGAACGCTCGCATCGAGAAGATATTTAATTGCACACGTTGGTGAGCAACAGGCAAAAAAATTAATGGAAAAAATTGCCCCTCAATACAAAGATAGAAAAGGAGGTTATATAAGAATCACAAAAACTATTAGAAGGTTGCAAGATGGCAGTTTTCGCGCTTATATAGAGCTCGTATAAAAAAAATGGCAACAGAAATCTACAAAATTGATGCAAATGGAAAAAAGCTCGGCCGAGTAGCTTCAGAGGCTGCAAAAATATTAATGGGCAAAGATTCAGTTCTTTACGCACCAAACAAGGAAGGAGAAACTAGTGTTTTGATTGAAAATGCTGGTGGCTTAATAATCACTGAAAAGAAAAAGAAAGAAAAAATTTACAGAGCACACTCACAATATCCAGGAGGACTCACTGAAGAGGCTATGGGCCATTTGATAGCTCGTCGCGGAGTGGAAGAGGTTGTACGCAAAGCAGTTGATGGAATGCTTCCTAAAAATAAATTAAGAAACCCAAGAATGAAGCGTCTTACAATAAAGAAATAATATGACTACAAAAACAGAAAAATACTTTTCAGCAGTTGGAAGAAGAAAAACCTCACAAGCGCGCGTGCGTCTCTCAAAGGCACCCAACCTTTCAATAACTATAAATGACAAGCCAATGTCTGAATATTTTCCTGTAATGGAGTGGCGTGAAAAGGTTCTTTCTCCTCTAAAAGTCGCTCAAATGGAAAATAGTGCATTAATCACTGTAAAAGTCCTTGGGGGCGGTATTTCATCTCAAGCAGATGCTGTGGCGCATGGTATTGCTCGTACACTTATCAAAATGGATTCAGAACTTAGAAAATCTGTTAAAAAAGCAGGACTTTTGAAAAGAGACCCTCGTATGAAAGAAAGAAGAAAGTTTGGTTTGAAGAAAGCCAGAAAGGCGCCTAAGTGGTCTAAACGTTAACATACGCTCGGAATACCTTTTG
>CAYNNE010000027.1:0-8744 GCA_964398725.1 uncultured Candidatus Saccharibacteria bacterium | reverse complement strand
AAAGTGCTTTTAAATTTCTCTGTTTCTCCAGCCCTAAACAAATCTGAAAGCACAGGGAAAACGGCCATAGCAAAGGAAACCCCAATTATTGATATAGCAACCGACTGCAAGTTATTACTAAAAGTAAAAGAGGATATGGCCCCAGAACCAAGATATGAACCAATTATTAAAATGCCCAAAAGGGCCAAATTATTTGCTGAAAGAGCAATGGTTCTTGGGATTGAAATAAGGACAATTTTTTTTATTCTTCCAAAAGCCACGAATAGCTTTTCTTTAAACTTTAATAACTCTCTTACTGAGATAACTCCCTTTAATGAAAAAACTTGGATTAAAAGGTGAATAAATGCACCAAAAGCAACTCCCACAGCAACCCCAGCAATACCAAATTTAGGTGACAAAATTAAAAGACCTAAAATTATTCCCAAATTATAAAGCGCCGGCGCCACGGCATAAGCAAAAAATCTGCCAAACGATTGGGCCACACTGCCTAAGAGATTTGAAAAACCAAGAAAAATTGGAGACAAAAGAATAATGCGAGATAAAAGAATTGCTTGTTCTATGTCGCTAGGTGAAAAGCCCGAGAAAGTTTTTTTGATTAATACAGGCAAAAGAAAAAAAGCTACCAAGCAAACCAAAACAATAACAAATGAGAAGCATAAAAATAAATCTGAAATGAGGGTATCAAAAAATTCTTTGCCCTGTTTTTTTGCTTTAGATAAATACGGAATGAGAACCGACATTGCAACCAAAGAAGCAATGGTAACAAAAATTAAATCTGGAAATCTAAAGGCGGCATAATAAATATCTAGTTCCCTTCCCGCCCCAAAAGTGCCCGCCAAAAGTCGGTCTCTTAATAGGCCCAATATTTGAGAAATGAGGGTAAAAAACCCCAAGAGAAATGCTGCCTCTCCCACACTTGATACTGGTCTTTTAAGCGTGGCTACAATGCGTTCCATTTGGCCATTCTACCGCAGACCAGACTCTGTGTCATTGCTCTGTTAAGCCATTTTTTCTGAATTAATCTTTAGAGCGAGGGTTTGTTATTTAAGAACCCTCGTGAAAATTTGTTTTTTAAAAAGCGAGGAGTAAATGTATATTCAAACTCACGAAAATTTATAAACTTAAAAGCGAGCTAATAGTTTCGCCGAACATTGCGGAATCGAGTCAGCATGGTGAGTCAATCTGCGAAGCTCTTGACTCTGGCGAGATGAGCATAGCAAAAACCCCCGCTGGGGGTTTTATGCGCGTTCGCCGAAACTATTAGCGAGCGACCTTTACTGTTCAGAAACCGGAAGCGCGCTTCTTGTTTGAGGCGCTCCAGCTATGCCAGAAAGTGGATCTTTACCAGCTTTTAGATTTTCAAGAACCTTTACGATCTCTGTATTGTCTGGGTTGGTTTTAAGAATTGCTTCAAACTGTTGTGTAGCTCCTGCCTTGTCTCCAGTTCGTGCCAAAGAAAGTCCTAGAAAATATCTTGCGTTAGCATAGTCAGGCACCATTTCAACGGCCTTAGCTAATGCTTGAGCAGCGCTTTCATAATTTGGAACATTGAAGTGTAAGACACCCAATTGGAAATAAAGGCCTGCGTTTGATGGACTTAACAGGATTGTAGTCTCTGTTTTTTCAATTGCGCGAGAAATATTTCCCTGTTGAACTGCGACTTGAGATAGGAAGAAGTGTGCATCAGCATAATTTGTTTTCATTTTTGCCGCTTCTTCTGCAATTGAAACCGCGTTGTCCAATGATTCATTGTCAGACTCTAGACGTGCCATTGCCAACAGTATAGAAGGGCTGTATGGATTTAATTCTTTTGCTTTTGCGTAAGCACCCTTTGCAGACTCATAAGCATCTTGTATCTCAAAAGGTTTTGGTACCACTGATCCATAAACTTGAGCAAGTGATAACCAGTTCTGATAATTATTTCCATCCTTTTGGGTTGCTAATTGTGCGTTTTGAATTGCATTTGATAGAAGTGTTTGGAATCCCGCACGAACAGCTTCAGGAGCTGCGTTTTGATCTTGTAGTAAGTTTGATAGTTTCGTCATAGAAACTGTGGAAAGAGATCTATAGAAGGTATCAAACGGATATAAAGCAACTGCCTTGTTTAGATAATTTTCCGCCATATCAATACCCTGTGATTGATTTGCTGAAACTAAAGCTTTGCCGAAATAAATTTGAGCAATAGCCCTTTCAACAAACAGGAAGCCCAAAGACACAACGCCAATCAGAACTGCAATAAGCACAAGAACCGATACGAAACTTGCTCTAGGAACGGAGAACAATGAGAAAGCCCTAGTTTTTAATAATCCACTTCTATATAAAGAAGCAATCACAAAACCGCTAAACATAAATGCCGAAGCAAAGACTGCACTAGATGGCACATAGAATATTGCGGTTGCCCACAAGAATAGTGCTCCAAACACAGAAGCCACGGTCAAGGTTTTCTCTTCTGGTTCAACTCCCTCTCTAAATAACAACTTAACACTAGAAAGGACTGTCATTCCTAGGAAGAAGAGCCAAGCTAAAATTCCCAATACTCCTGTTGTAATTGCGAAGCTAGGAATAAGGCCGATTCCTGAAGAAAAGTCTGTATTCCAGAAAATAGTATCGTTTATGCCTGCTGGTTTGTGCATCAGCCAACTAGAAGTAAAGTTGTTTGCACCAGAACCCACCAATGGACGCTCTGCCAAAGAAGATTTTAGTACATCCCAAGTTGCAGTCCAAGAAGGTCTAACTTCGACCGTTCCAAGTCCCAACTTTTGAGAAATATTTGTAGAAATTGCAGTATTTCCCAAAATACAAACTAAAGCTATGGCCATTATTACAAGAGCATGCCAAGCAATTTTTCTTTTAACAGTGCCGTCTGAGGCGGTGTTTTGTCTTGATAGTTCATAGACCAAAAACACTAGAGCAAAAATTCCAACCAAATACCAAGCAGTACTAAAGTTTATAACTATCATTGCAACTAATGACAAAGCTAGTGTCGCGTAAGTTATGATTTTCTTTACTCCGCTAATTTTGGAAAGTTCCAAAAAGACCATAGCGAGGATACTTGCCAACCCAAACCATAAAGCAAGTTCATTCCATCCACCCACTGCATTGGAGAAGTTATCTGCAAAAACTTTTAGAGAGAGCTTACCTGCTCCGACAAAAAATCTTAGGACATGGAATAAGCCTAAAACTAGTGAAGCAACAAGAACTCCCCACAACGTGGTTTCCAATCTTTTCTTATCAGTAAAAATTCTTGCGGAAAGAAGCGCACCCAACGAAGCAAGTAAAACAAAACCGAAGGTACCATTTTCAAACCCGTAACCCCACAAAGAATTAGCAGGACTTGAAGAAAATAGTGCTGAAATTAAAAACGCTAAAGGCAATGCCACAACAGAGGCTGTCATTAAATTCCAAGGAATTTTAATTTCTCCGTTTTGAATTGTGGAAAGTATCACCGCAGCAAGAGCAGCTAATACTCCAACAGTAAGAAGTATTATTTTTGCCACCGGAACAGCAACAGCAAGCGAAGGAATAAAGAAAATTGGCAAAAGAATGACTAATGCACTCATCGCCCAAGAAGCAAATTTTGAAGCGCTTGATGGCAAGGCTTCTCTAGGAACAGAAACGTTAAAACTATCCATGTTTTTGACTTTTTTACTAACTTTTAATCTGTATATTATACCTCCAAAATATGATGCCTGCCTGTTGATAAAACCCTTATTTTTCAACATAAAATCACTATTTTTACTATATTGCTTTTTAAGCTAAAAGTGATATAATAGTGTCTGTTCGAGCCAAACAATTTCGCTAAGTTTTTTACTAAATTTGGTGAGGAAAGTCCGAACACTTACCGATTTAATTCGGAATGGTAGCGGGTAACGCCCGTCCACCGCGAGGTGCGAGGTGCGAGCAGAGACGCTTTCAAACGAAAGACTGAAAGCTCCATTTGAAAAAATGGATGAGTTCCGTAGCAATACGGAAAGTGAAACGGCTAAATCCTTACTTGAGTGCAAGACCGTACTTATATGAGCAATCATATATTTGAGTCGCTTGAGTTTTGGAGCAATCCAAGACCTAGATAAATAATTGTTTAGAAACAGAATTCGGCTTATGAGCTCGAACAAAATAATCAAAAACTCCGCCCAAAAGGCGGAGTTTTTGATTAAGTTGTTTTATTACTGTCTATTTCTGTTAGCTAAACATTAAACATGTTGTGTTAAAATACTACCAATTGGTAGTATTTTAACACAACATGTTTCCAATAAAAATTAGTGCTCTTATATATTCGTAATCTATATCTTGAAGTGTTTTCTAATATGGTCATCCGCCTCCAAAGCATCTACCACCATATATAAGAGTTGTTTTCCTAAACGTAATTCCCCCTTTAATAGAGTCACTAAATCTTCACAGGGATAAGGATAAATCCAAATACTTTTTTGAAGCATCATAAAACCATATCCTTGTATTACATTTCTAAGTTTTTGTCTTGTTTTTTCTCTACCTTTTGGAATATCAAAAATTATTACTCGCCACTTCTTGTCCCACTTGATTTGGGTTTTTATTAAATCTGAAGAAAATGAAAGAAGTTTGTTTTGGCCTTTGTCAGTCAAAAAATAGTTGTTTTTTGAGTCCTTTCCAACTAGCCCATCATTTTCTAGGGCCTTCATTGAATGCCAAAAGTTGTATTTTCCATATCTACTTTTATTTTTTATAAACGGCTTTAAAAGTTTTAAGGTGTTTGGAGCCAGAATCCCAACACCAATAACCGCCCCTGTTGCTAAGCCTTGCAAAATAGCCTTTTTTACTTGCCCAATTTTTACACTTTGCTCTATTGATTTAGTCATTGTTTTATTGTTAATAATTAGACTGCTGTTAAATTATTATTAAATTTTACCTCTTTTATGTTTGTGTTATTTTGTTACCAATTGGTAGTATTTTAACACAATTATTATATTGGAAAACTCTGATATTGTCTGTAATATAAAAGTTTTGAACTCGCCTTGTGTTAAAATGTACCCCATTGGTAGCATTTTAACACACCCTTAATATACTTATCTTTATATATAAAATGCTATGCATAAAATATAGCCATATTAATTTGTCTTTCCTTATCAAAAAGAATTAGCTTGTTGGGGTTGCGGTGCCCGCATCAGCTGTTGGGGTTGAAGTAGAAGTTGCTGTTGGTTCTGGTGCGGTGGTAGCTGTTGGCTCAGGCGCAGTTGAGGCGGTTGGGTCTGTTGTTCCAGAGTCGGCTGTAGTTGGAGTTGTTGTTGATATTGCTGTTGATTCTGTTGTTCCAGAATCTGCGGTGGTTGGTGTGGTTGTTGAAGTTGCAGTTGAGCTGGTTGTACCAGCATCAGCTGTTGGGGTTGAGGTGGAAGTTGCTGTTGACTCTGTGGTTCCCCCATCGATTGGTGTTGTTGAAACAAAGAGCACATCAGAACATGCACCCGGAGTTGTTATCTGTCCCCCATTTTGAATTCTCATACAATATGGCTGTCGTGTTGCAACGTCGTAAAGTGTTATGCCGGCTGGTTTTTCGGTTGAGCCAATCACAATCTGGTCTGCAAATACGCTTGTAAATCTCGCCATCTGATTGCCAATTGTTGTGCCCATATCATGGAATGAACTAATCACTGCACTCACAACAGATTGCACATCAAACAAATTAGTTGAGGTTGCCGAGGTTGTTGTGGCTGAAGTAGATGATGCAATATTTTCAAGTTTTGCTACACGCTCTTCCAATGTTTCCACTTTTATAGCAAGGTCATTCACTGAATTTACAAGAAGAGGAATCATATCTGTTGTGCGCACTAGTTTTACCCCTCCAACATAGCTCACCAACTCTGGGGCGATAAGTTCAACATCATCCGCCAAGAAACCAAACTGATTAATTGTGGTTGAAGCATGCATAAGTGTGAGATTCACCCCACGAAGCTTGCGGAGAATTTCTGTAGAGCTTGCAGAGTTTGTTCCAATTGTTGAAGTCGCTACAACCACACTTCCAGATGGCGCACAGCCAAATGAACCGGTGTTTGGATTTATTTCGCAAACACCATTTTCGTTTTCAAATACAGCAATTCCATCAGCACCAAATTTTGCATGGAGTGCAAATGCTGGCTCCAGCGTTCCAATACCCAAACCGGTCTCCGTCACTGCAAGCATTGGAGTTGATGTTGCAGGAAGTGTTGATGTTGCAATAGATTCAAGAGAAGAGACGCGTACATCCAAAGCATTCCATGCGTTTACCAAATAAGGCGCAAAATTTAAGTAGTTCACTCCCAACATTCCGTCCGGACCAACTGATACTAGCTCTGGCGCAATTGCCTGTACTTCTTGAGCGATAAATCCAGTGTGTTGCGCACTAGTCGAATCACCTATCCAGCTAAAATTCACACCACGAAGTTTTCTTATAATGTCTGTAGAACTTGCAATAGTATTAACATTTTCCTTCATCCTAGCATCTGAAGAACACACAAGGGCAGTATTTGCTGGTTGGATACTACAATAAGCACCGTTTTCTATGCCAAACATTGCAACAATAGTATCCGTACTAGGTGCTAATACATGTAATGTATAGCTAGGATTACTAATACCAACACCAACTCTTGGATTTCCGCTTACACTTAAGCCAGTAGAGTTAATTACTAATGCCTTCTTCTGATAATACAAATCATTATCATCTAAAGTCATAACCGCGGAGTAAGTTTGATACGAAGCACCATCATAAGTAATATATTCCAAAGCAAAAGAAGTTGAATCAAGACCAACCGCACCCCTAAACTGTTGAATATTCGTTATTGCCGTATTATCAAATCTTTGTTCACTAGCCACATAAGAAATAGTATCTCCAGATGTCTCAACCACCCTATATCTTCCTAAGGATGCACTGGCTGGTCCATACACAACAACATAGTGTGTACTATCTAGAATGCCCACCTTAACATTTCCGTTACCACTAGTACTTCCACCAGTAATAATTTGTGTGGTCGTAGAAATAGTATTTGATCCAGTTATAGAAACTTTTGAAGAAAGTGTCGAATAGCTTGCATTAGAAAAAATAATTTGGTATGAATCTGACCCCATAGAAATAATATTTAAATAACTTGGTGTGCCCGTAGCAAAATCTCCCGCTGTTCCTAAGGTTATTGTTGTTCCGGATGTGTTACCAACTACTGTTTTTGCAAAATTGGTGCCATATATAGCAAGCGCAAATTTAGTCGTAGCCCCATTAATAGTAGTGACGCGGATATCTGAAGGATTGGCGCTTGAAAATGAAATTGACTGTTCAGACCCTAAAGAAGATATTGAAGTACCCGAAACAGTTGCAACCTTAGTAAAGGCTGAGGTTGCCGCAGAAGAAGAAGCGTAAGCAACAACGAAATTACCACTATCAAGGGCGGTTACTGAACTACGTACATTAGCAGTAAACCCAGTCGCAACTGCTACGGGACTTCCGCAAGTTATCACCATAGAAATCGCCGAACAAACCATGGCATCCACTTGATAAAGGCCCCCTCCGCTAGTTTTACTATATGTAGTGACAAATTTAGTAGAATTAAGGGGTGCCGCTGAAACCCAAACCAGCGTACCAGTTGCTATATTTACCTGTGTCCCAACAGACATCCCATTCCCTGTCCTTGAAACGGCTTTCATATAAAGCGTATTGTTTGCAGCCAAATATACCAAGTTATTATTTCCCAAACTAATCCCCACGGGCTCCACATTAAATGCAAACAGTGTTCCTGCAGATGAAGAATTCATCGTCAATGTTGAATAGGTTGTATTTGTATTTCTGGTGGTAATTAAAGATATATACTGTCCGGACGCTTTCAAAAAACTAGTGCTTGAAAGCCCTGCCAAATTAGTAATATTGGTGCCAATTGCAAATTGTTCCGACCCTATGTTTGTTAGGGTGGTGGAAGAGAAACTTAAAATTCTAAAAGCATTTGTAACCCCAGTATAAGACACGACTACATCTGAACCATTTAGAAAACTAGCATAAACGGTGTTGCCAGATGTTGTTGTTAATGTCCCAACCGAAGAAGTAGCTATGGTGGAAGTAGATGTTATATTTGCCAAAATCATATTAGCCCCCACACTTGCGAAGGTAACAACGGTTGAACTTGAAAGAGCCAGGATTGGCATTTTGGCACCAGATACAGACATGTTTACTGGGGCACCAAAACTTATTGTGGATGTACCAGAAATATTACCTATGGCCATTTTTGTTACACCAGTCGTATTATAATATTGATAAGCAAATCTCGTAGTGGTTCCAGCAAGCATTTTAATTGTCGGATAATAGGTGGTAACAGCATCGGCAATTGTTCCCACTGCACCAACCGCAACTATAGTATTACCAGATGTTTGCACTACTTTTGCAACTGGCCCGGTGGCAGTGGTCGTATCAGTAACGCCAATAATAAAATATGTACTATCAATTGCCTCCACTGAAACATTGGGGGGGTTTGCGTTAGTAGTTATTATGGTAGGTGTACCACAAGTTAGGGTTTCATTACTTGCTGTACAAACTACTGCTTTAGAGCCCCATGAACTGTATGCATATCCAATAACGAATCTATTACTATCTAGAGCCGCTATTGAAATGTAATGTTGACCATTTGGATAAAATGATGAATCAAATGTTATTGCTGGAAATACTGAAACGTCGGTGGAGTTGTATTTGCCCAAATAAACGGAAGCAGCATTGCTAGCCACAACTACAAACCTTTCACTATCAAGCTTCATCA
>CAYNNE010000026.1:7139-8825 GCA_964398725.1 uncultured Candidatus Saccharibacteria bacterium | reverse complement strand
CTTCAGAAACATCTTTAAAAGTCACGGTTGCAAGGTGGCTCACCCCAGATGGTAATTCTATTTCTGCAGAAGGAGTAAAACCAGATTATGTGGTTGCACTTGATGAAGCACAGTTTAAAAAAGGAATAGATACTCAATTAGAAAAGGCAAAGCAGGTGCTTAAAGATGATGCTTTTTGGCAGGGGAGGAATTTGAAAATCGAGTAAGGGTCGCTCGGGATGTTCCCTGAAAAGAGCACGAAAATTTTCTGCTGAAAATTTTCTCTGTCCGTCGCCGTCGCTCCTACCAAGGCTTTTTCAAGGAACATCCTTCGCTTAAAGTATAAAAACAGAGTTTTTGTTATAATCGCATTTATGGAGTCAGCAGAAATAAGGCGCAGGTTTATAGATTTTTTTGTTAAAAGGGGACATGTGGAAATTCCTTCGTCTTCCCTTATCCCACCAGAGGTTTCTGCTACACAAAAAACTCTTTTTAATAGCGCTGGGATGCAACCCCTTATTCCTTACCTTTTAGGTAAAGAACATCCAAAAGGAAAAAGATTGGTTGATATCCAGAAATGTATTCGTACTGGAGATATTGATGATGTTGGAGACAACAGGCATTTAACTTTTTTTGAAATGCTTGGCAATTGGTCTCTTGGAGATTATTTTAAAGAGGATGCTATCAAATGGAGCGTTGAACTTTTAACTTCAAAAGAAGAAGGTTTTGGTTTGGATTTAAACAGGCTTTATATAACTTGTTTTGAGGGAGACAAAAATGCACCAAAAGATACAGAGTCGGCAGACATTTGGATGAAAAACGGTATTGCAGAAAATAGAATTTACTTTCTTGGAGCAGAGGATAATTTTTGGAGCGCTGGGGATGATGGTCCGTGTGGCCCAGATACAGAAATGTTTTATGACCTAACAGAAAATGGACTCGGTGATTTATCGAAAGAAGAATTTTTGAAAGCCATAAAAGATGAAACCGTTGTTGAAATTTGGAACGATGTTTTTATGGAGTATGAAAAGAAAGATGGAAAAGTTATTGGAAAACTAGCTAATAAAAATGTAGATACAGGAGCGGGACTTGAAAGATTAACCTCAGTAATGCAAGGAAAGAAAACTGCCTATGATACGGATTTATTTGCACCCCTTCTCCTTATTTTGAGAGAGTTTGATTCTAGTGGCGGTCGCTCACCAAGGATTATTGCAGACCATATGCGCGCATCGGTATTTTTGATAAATGATGGAGTTATTCCTTCAAATACTGATAGCGGGTATGTATTAAGACGATTGTTGCGAAGAGCATATGTGCATACTAAAAAAATTGGTGCTGGTCTCGAAGATTTACTTTCAATTGCAAACATAATAATGGGACATTCTGCATACAAGAATAGTTACGAGTTCAATCCAGAAAAAACCAAAGACGTAATAAGAGAGGAAATTACACGTTTTGAAATCACTATAAAAGAAGGTTTGAAAGAGTTTGAAAAAGGAGTAGATCCATTCATTTTATTTACTACTTATGGTTTTCCATTTGAATTAACAAAAGAACTAGCAAAAGAAAAAGGAAGAGAGATTGACGAAAAAGATTTCCAAGAAAAATTTAAATCTCACCAAGATTTATCTCGTGCTGGCGCGGAGCAAAAATTCAAAGGCGGACTTGCGGGGCATAGTGAAAAAGAAATTCAATCGTTGGCCTGAA
>CAYNNE010000026.1:0-7129 GCA_964398725.1 uncultured Candidatus Saccharibacteria bacterium | reverse complement strand
CAACACACTTGCTTCACCAAGCGCTTAAAGATGTTTTGGGCGGGGGGGTTGAGCAGAAGGGTTCAAACATAACTCCTGAAAGATTGAGGTTTGATTTTTCTCACACAGCAAAAGTAACTATCGAAGAGTTGAATAGAGTTGAAGAGATAGTCAATCAAAAAATTCTTGAGGCATTGCCTGTGCAAAATATTATTTTGCCAAAAGAGGAAGCTTTAAAACTTGGTGCAAGACATTTGTTTAGCGAGAAATATGGAGATGAAGTTTCTATATATTTTATTGGCCATGATTTAGAAAGCGCATATTCAAAAGAGTTTTGTGGAGGTCCTCATGTTAAAAAACTTTCTGAACTGGGACATTTCAAAATTCAAAAAGAAGAAGCTGTTGCGCAAGGAGTAAGAAGAATAAAAGCAATACTAGAATGAGGGTGATTTCTAGTTTGGCCATAATAATTGCAGGAGTTATTTTTTCTATTGCAGGAGATGTATTTTTAAAGCAAAGTAATTTTAGTAATCACAAATATTTATTAATAGGAATGTTTTTATATGCGCTGGCAGGAATACCTGTTGCGCTTGTTTTTAAAAAATTAGAATTCGGAACTGTTTTTCTGGTGTGGCAAGCAGTTAATTTGGTGGGAGTTATGACAATTGCCTATTTTATTTACGAAGAAGCTTTTACTTTCAATAAGACAATGGCATTAATTTTTACCTTAATCGCTCTTTACTTTAGTTATAGATAAGATTTCTGTGTATAAAATTTTGTTTTTATCCAATTTTGGAGGTATAATCTTCACACTAATGCCCAAGAATGTTTTACAAGATATGGTGCCACCAAGTGGAGGAAGATCCATCAGGAATGTTCCTATCCCAAATGGTCGAAAAGAGTCACCAAGAATCACAAGAGAAATACCCATCTCAAAACCAAAACCCTCATTTAACATGCCTAAAATGCCACAAATGCCTAAATTTGGAATAAAAGGAGGAAAGCTGTGGTGGTGGGGAGGAGGCCTTGTGGGAGTCGTTATTATTGCGCTCATTGTTATGTCTTTTATGAGTGGCGCAAGAGTTGAAGTGGTACCAAAAATCATCAAAGCAAATATCTCAGGAATTGTTTTAAGTGGTTATAAAGCAGATTCAGTAACAGGAGACAAAGTTCCAAGTGGCCTGCCTTTTCAAGTGGTAACAGTTTCTAAAGAAGGTGGTAAGACTGTAAAGACTAATGGAGAAGAGCAAGTACAAAGAAAGGCGAGCGGAACAATTGTTATTTACAATAGTTATGGTACTGCTAGCCAACGCCTCATTAAAAATACTCGTTTTGAGAGTCCGGAAGGTCTCATTTATAGGATAGGTGATTCTGTTGTTGTTCCTGCTCCAAAAACAGTTGATGGCAAGAAGCAAGCAGGAAGCATTGAAGCTGTAGTTTATGCAGATGATGTTGGTGTGAAATATAATATTGGTTTAACCGATTTCACTATTCCGGGTTTTAAGGGCGATCCTCGATATAAGGAAATGTATGCTCGTTCAAAGACCCCAATGGCCGGAGGTTTTGTTGGCACCGTTAAAAAAGTTGCAGACGAAGACAGAATGGTTGCTGAAAATGAAATTGAAGCCACTCTCCGTGTTGATTTATTAAAATCCATAACCAGTCAAATTCCTTCTTCTATGGTGGTTCTTTCTGGTTTGGAAAAAGCTATCTTTACACCAAAAGAACAAAGTGATCCTTCCGGAAACTCTGTGAGACTAAACACCACAGGCACAATGACAGCAGTTATTGCAGACAGAAGTGCCTTGTCTGAATTTCTTTCTTCTCAAACAAATGATTTGCAAAATGTTCCAGCTACACTTTCAAATGCGGATAACGTAGCCTTTGCATTAAAAGATGGTTCAAAGTTTGATGTAACACGAGATCAAACTATGCAATTTGTTGCAAAAGCTGATTTAGTTTTCATTGGAAAAGTAATAAATGATGATTTGATAAAAGCACTTTCAGGAAAACCAAAAACAGAACTACAAACCATAAAAGATACGTTTCCAGCTATTGATGCTATGAAGGTATCTCTTGTACCACCTTGGAGCTCAAAATTACCTCTTGATGCAAAAGATTTTAAAATTATTGTGAATGATCCAATTTTGAAATAGATGGCTCACCAAGATAAAGAGAAAATAGTCGGTACAGTTATAGAATCACTTCCAAACGCTATGTTTAAGGTGATTTTTAAAGATGAAAATGGCAATCAAAGCGAACAGCTAACATTTTTGGCTGGTAAAATGCGCCTCCACAGAATTCGTATTTTGGTTGGGGACAGGGTAGAGGTAGAGAAAGATGAATACGGCGGAAAAGGCAGAATTGTGAGAAGGCTCTAAGGCAATGTTAAAAGAGGGGTTCATAGAAATTACTGGAAAAGAAAACGGGCCAACCTCTGTTATTTTAGTTGGCGTCCACGGAAATGAGCGCTGTGGAATAGATGCAATAGAACAAATTTTGCCATCATTAGAAATTAAAAGGGGGAAAATTTTTATTGGTCTTGGAAACCCAAGGGCCACAGAGCAAAATGTTCGTTTTACAGAAGAAAATCTTAATCGAATGTTTAAAGATGAAATTCTTTATTCAGATAAAGAAAAGAATAGTTATGAATACAAAAGGGCTCAATATTTAAAAACATTTTTTGAAAAAGCAGATGTTTTACTGGATATACACGCTAGTTTTACGCCAGAAAGTAAACCTTTTATTATTTGTGAGACTAATGCAGAAAATATATATAAAAAACTACCTTTTGATTTGATAGTGCATGGCTTTGACAACGTTGAGCCGGGGGGCACAGATTACTATATGAATAAAATAGGCAAAATTGGAATTTGTGCTGAGTGTGGTTTTTTGGGCGATGAGAATTCTTTAGAAATTGCTAAAAAAACAATTTCAAACTTTCTTGTTGCTCGTATGCATATTGATGGTGAGATAGAACAAATACCACAGCAGTTTATTTCTATGAAAGAACTTTACTTAACTAAGACAGAAAAATTTACACTAACAAAACAATTTTCAGATTTTGAAAAAGTAAAAATAAATGAACCCATTGGATTTGATGGCGATAAAGAAGTAAGAGCGCCTTATGATGGAGTAATACTTTTTGCTAGAGATAGAACAAAGATAGGCGAAGAAGCTTTTTTGTTTGGAGTAAGGGGGTAGTTTTGTTATAATTGCTCTATGGTTAAATTAGATACTAACCCCTATAAGGGCGTAAGGGATTTTTATCCAGAAGATTTACGCTTTAGAAAATGGCTCTTCAAAAAGCTTCGTTTTGTTGTAGAGCAGTATGGTTATGTGGAATATGATGCTTCAATTTTAGAGCCAGCTGAGCTTTATGAAGCTAAATCTGGAGAAGAAATAGTAAATGAACAAACTTATACTTTTATTGATAAAGGAGAGAGAAGAGTAACACTCCGTCCAGAAATGACACCAACCGTTGCAAGAATGGTGGCAGGCAAAAGGCGTGAACTCGGTTTTCCATTACGCTGGTATTCAATACCTAACCTTTTTCGATATGAAGCTCCACAAAAAGGCAGACTACGTGAACACTACCAGCTAAATGTAGATATTTTTGGAGACAACACAATAAATGCTGATGTAGAAATCATTTCAATTGCATATAAAATTATGAAGACGCTTGGTGCAAAAGATGAAGATTTTGAGATAAGAATCAGCAACTTGTCTGGTTCTAAAGATGAAGGTTTAATAAATATTCTAAAAGAAAAAGGTATTGCCAACACAGTGTTTGATCCTAGTCTAAAAAGAGGCCAAGCTTACTACACTGGAAACGTTTTTGAGGTGTTTGATACCAATCCAGAAAACAAAAGATCGCTTTTTGGTGGGGGAAGATACGATAATCTTTTAGATTTGTTTGGGGAAGAAAAAATGTCAGCTGTTGGTTTTGGAATGGGGGATGTCACAGTGCGAGATTTTCTTGAGACGCATGGACTAATGCCCGAATTAAAGAATGAAACTAATATTGCCTTGCTTTCATTTGGAAATACAGACGTTTCAAGTGTTGCAGACACATTAAGGGATGCGGGGTTAAACATTGCTGTTGATAATACCGAAAAAGATATTTCTGATAAAAAAAGAAATGCTGAAAAAAACAATATTCCTTTTTACATAGTGGTAGGTGAAAATGAAATAACTAGCGGAAAGTTTGAATTGAAAAACATTTTAACTAAGGATGTATTTTCTGGAAAGCTAAAAGAAATTTCAGAACGATTTTTGAGTTAAAAATAACAAAAAGGAGGGGGTAGAAGACCACCCCCCCTCTTTTCTTCTCAATAAAATTAACTGGTATTATTTATATATGGATAAAAATTCTATTTACACTATATTGTGGAACGATGCAGCTTTTACTTTCGAAAAAGAACTTCCTGCAAATCTTCCAAATCCAAGACTTACAGTTGGTTTTATTATTTTAGAAAACAATGAATTTGTTTTTCTATCAACCAATGTGGATTTTAATAAAGAAACAAATAAAATTTTACCTAAAGACGGGTTTGTTATACCCAAAAAAACAATTTTGAAAATAACCAAAATAACATGATTAGTATAGATAATTCAAAAAAGTATCTAAAAATAACATGGAACGATACCTCCTTGTTTTCTCCAAGTAAAAAAAATATAAATGTATCAATCATGGAAACTGTTGGGTATTTAGAAATTGAAAACAATGAGTTTATAATAGTTAGTAATCCTATTACTGTAAATAAGACATCTCAAAAGAAACACCCCGATACAAACCCAACTTTTTATTTAATCCCCAAAGGAATGATAGTTAATATTGAAACATTATAAATTTTTTAAATGAAGTTAATTTCTAAGTTTGGTGTTGAATTTCATAAAGCCACCCTCAAAAATGGAGTGAATGTTTTTTTGTTTCGTAGAATCGGCATGCCGATATATTTGCGTGCAGTATTTTTTTCAGGATCTCGCTTTGATACCATCTCGGGCACCGCGCATTTCTTGGAACACATGTTATTTGCTGGCACAGAAAAGTTCCCATCAAAAAATTTGATGGCGGAATACATACAAAAAGTAGGAGGTGATTTTAGTGCTGCTACTGATGCTGACTCATTAAGGTTTAATATTGAAATACCTGAAGTTACAGATATTGATGTTGGTATAGACCTACTCAATGAATGTTTGAATAAATCGCTATTTAATCCTAAAACTATTGAGAACGAAAGAGGGGCTATTCTCTCTGAATTAAGTGGAAAAAAGGCAAATCCAAAAGCCTATGTGTGGGATGTGAGTAGAAGAATCACTATGCAGGAAACTCCATCAGGTAATACTAATTTGGGAACTGAAGATTCTATAAAATCGATTAAGTTAGATGACCTAATTGATTTTAAAAGGACCTTTTTACATGCAGGAAACCTATCCTTTGTAGTGAGCGGGGATATTGATATGGGGCTTCTTATGGACAAATTAGACAGTATAGCCATTCCCGTTGGTGAACCGTTTTCTATATCAGAAAAGCTTCCAATTGTTAAAAATGTCACTCAAGCTATAGAAAAATATTCTGGTTCAAACATCAATTCAGTCATTGCTTGTAGAACGAACGTTGTTGATTATAAAGAATATTGTGCACTGCAAGTTTTGAATAGTATTTTGGCCGGTGGCAGAGGCTCTCGGCTTGCTACTATCCTGCGTTATCAAAATGGCCTTGTATATTCGGTGTCTGGAAGTCTGTTTAATGGTCCTGATTGGGGAGCTCTCAATGTTGAATTTGCTTGTGTTAAGGATAATTTTAATAAGGTTGTAGATTTAATTTTTTCTGAATTCAGCACACTTAATGAGAAAGGTGTTCTTGAAACAGAGCTTGAAAACACTAAATCAAGATTGGCGAAAGGAATGATACGTTCAACACAAACATCACAATCTTGGGTTGATTTGCATCAAATCCAGTGTGCTTTTTATCCTACAAATCCTAAAACTATTGAGGACTACATTAATACAATACAAGCTCTGGCTATTTCAGATATAAATGCAGTGGTAAAAAAATATTTGAAAAAAGAAAATTTTTACACAGCTATTTGTGGAGATTTATAAACTGGCATTGTGTTAAAATACTCGCAATCGCGAGTATTTTAACACAGGCGTTAGTTAGTCAGATATTTTTTAAACTAAAACAAAAAAGGCGTTGCGATAACAATCGCAACGCCCTTTGGGTTTCTCGCGAATGGATATCGCGGAAACTATGTAAATCAATTTGTGCTTACCACTTAGAGCCAAGGATGGAATAGGTGGTTCCCACCTTTCGCATCTCATCCACGACCGCCATCATGAGGAGGGCGTAGGCCACATCTTCACGGGCAGTAGTTAGCCGTCCACTATAAAGCGGTGGATTGGTGCCTGGAATCAGGCAGTTGGCATACATGATGCTGTCCCAACTGCAGGTGTGTCCAAACCCAAGAGCGTGGATTGGCTCATGGTGTGTAACATAATTCTGGAACTGCGGCGTACTAAACCAACTTGTTCCCCTGAAAGTCAGACGGCTTCCAAGGTAATCAAATCCATTTAGGTTTACAACGCCACCAGAATTGTTTTTCTGGGTGGTGTCGATGACAACCATGATTCCCAAATTAGCTTCGCAAACTTCAGATTCGTTCGCTGGCTTGTAAAGCTGGCGACCATACTGAAAATTTACGTCATTAAGCTGGGTCCATAGTGCCACCGAATCACTTGCCGAAACAGGAGCATTGGAGATGCTACGACAGAAAGCAGTGGGTTGAGGGTAGGTTTTGTAGTTGCCAACCCTCACATAGAAACCAGAAGACGAATCTCCTGAAGTTCTACGCGCCTTTTCAAGCGAAACCACCACTTGCTGGTTAGCGAATGCTCCAGACGGAATGGTTACCGTCTCAGGGGCAGTAACGATATTCACGGCTGAAAAGTCTTTCTTCAGCACAAGAATAGGGTTTACATACTGGAGCATTCCATCACCAAACTGCCAGACTTTCACAGTGTCCTGAACGGCCCAACGTGTGTTGATAGACCACTTGCCATCAGTCCCAACATGAGCAGTGTCCTGAAAAGCACCCTCTCCAATCACAACCTTTCCGTTCGAAGGCACAAAGTCCTGAACGGGGAA
>CAYNNE010000025.1:0-9532 GCA_964398725.1 uncultured Candidatus Saccharibacteria bacterium | reverse complement strand
CATGTTTGAAATGCTAGGTAATAATTGGTTGCCCCATCAACAATCCTGCTGTTGCCCGATCCAAAATCTAACTGTCCACCACTACTTGCCGAAATACTTCCCCCAACTCTTAACTTATACCCAGCTGGGTCTACCCCAACCCCAACATTTCCCCCAAGTCCCGCCAGTATTGTTTGTCCCGAAGTATACAAATTAGTTGTTGTAGCTGAAGTACCTGTTGCATTTTGGAATGTGAAGTTTTGAAGAGTAGTGGAACCATTAACTAAAAGATTTGAAAGGTTTAGTGTTGATGCAAATAGATTTGTGAATGTTCCATTGGTTGAGAAGAAATTGGTTGTTGTTGCATTCGTTCCCGTTGCATTTTGAAATGTGAAGTTTTGGAGAGTTGTTGAGCCCAACGCTAAGAAACTGTTTCCTGAAAATGCTTGAAGAGTGGTGGAGCCAAGTGCTAAGTAATTAGTTCCTGTGAAGGCTTGCAAGGTAGTGGAACCATTAACGAGTAAGTTGGTCATTGATACAACTCCATTCCCATCAATTACAAATCTGTCATTGGTACCGAGCGCGGTTGAAGAAGAAATTTTGAATTTACCTGAATCAGAGATATCGGTTCCTATTGTCCATGCCATGTATGCTCCTGCGGTTGAAGAAGAAATGAATCCTTGTGCAGAATCTGCGTTTGCAGAGAAGATGTCTAGCTTATTGTTTGGTGTTGTTGTTCCAATTCCAACGAATCCTGTTGAACCTTGGAATGCTAGCGCATTAGTCCATGATGCAGAGTTTGATCTTCTCTGGAAGAAGAGGTTGTTGTAGTTTCCTCCTATGTCTGGATTGGTTATTCTCCAACCGTAGCCTGCGCCTGTTATTGATGATTTGAATTCAAGGCCTCCTGTTTGATTAGTATCTCCATTTTGATCAAGAATTCTTAGTGCACCAACAAATGATGGTTCTCCTCCTGTACCAGGACCAGTTGATGTGTATATAGCAAATTTACCTCCTGGTGTTGTTGTGCCGATGCCTAGACCAGTAGTTGTATTGTTCCAGAATAGTTGAGAATTGTTTTGTGTTAATAGACCGTTACCACTAATGAATGGAACTGATCCTGAAGTTAGGGATGTGTATAGATTTGATGATACCGCTAGGTTTGTGGTTGTAGCTGAAGCGCCTGTTGCATTTTGGAATGTGAAATTTTGAAGAGTGGTGGAGCTGGTAACTAAAAGATTGGTTATATATGAGTTGGTTGAGGTAGCGGAAGTTGCAAAGAGACCAGTTGTTGAAGAAACACCATTTACTTCAAGTTTGTATGCGGGGTTTGTTGTTCCAATACCGACGTTGCCACTTATTCCAGCAAGAATGGTTTGTCCTGAAGTATATAAATTAGTTGTTGTAGCTGAAGTACCTGTTGCATTTTGGAATGTGAAGTTTTGGAGAGTGGTGGAACCATTGACCCATAAATAAGTCCCTCTAATTATTCCTACGACATCTAATTTTGTTCCGGGATTATTTGTTCCAATTCCTACATTTCCCTCTACAATCAAACCGTTGGTTGGGGCTGCAATATTGTAATTAGCGCCAATTGAAGTTCCTCCAGAAACTGCTAATCGAGAAAGTGGTGTTGCTGTACCCAATCCCCAAAAACCAGAAGCGGTAACGACAGATGTTAGGTTTGTAGAATTGTCATATATATCTAAAATATTCGATGTTTGTCCCGATACAGCAGCAATTCCCAATGTTGTTGTAGCTGTTGCTCCAGAGCTAATAAAGAATTTTGCATATGGACTAGATGTGCCAGTTCCCACAACAATTACATCCGAAGTTGTTGCAAGTTGTACTCTGTCTGGTGCTACCCAGGTCCAACCCCCAGCGGATGTTCCTCCAATTGCAGTAATTGTTCCGCAAGAAACTTGTCCGGAAGCATCTGTCTGAAGTGATGACGCTGCAGTATTACAATTCAACAATGTACGCAAATAAAGACTAGAACCAATTCCCGCAAGACCAGATGTTTCTAAGGTACCGGCCGCAGAATTTACTTTCCCAATTCCAACGCCTCCTGTTATATATGCATTTCCACCTAATGAAAATAGTTGAGATGGCGTTGTGCTTCCAATCCCCACATTCCCATTCCCATCAATAACAAATCTGTCATTGGTGCCAAGGGCGGTTGAAGAAGAGATTTTGAATTTACCAGAGTCAGAAATATCTGTTCCAAGTGTCCAAGCTAAGTAAGCTCCAGCAGTTGAAGAAGAAATAAATCCTTGTGCAGAATCTGCGTTTGCAGAGAAGATATCTAGTTTGTTGTTTGGTGTTGTTGTTCCAATTCCAACGAATCCGGTTGAACCTTGGAATGCTAAAGCATTAGTCCATGACGCGGAGTTTGACCTTCTTTGGAAGAAGAGGTTGTTGTAGTTTCCTCCTATATCTGGGTTGGTTATTCTCCAGCCATAACCTGCGCCTGAAACTGAAGATTTGAATTCAATTCCACCTGTTTGATTAGTGTCTCCATTTTGGTCAATGATTCTTAATGCACCAACCAGTGATGGTTCCCCTCCTGTGCCAGGAGCAGTTGCTGTATAGATTGCAAACTTCCCTCCTGGAGTTGTTGTTCCAATACCTAATCCAGTAGTTGTGTTATTCCAGAATAGTTGAGAGTTGTTTTGTGTTAATAGACCATTACCCCCTATGAATGGAACTGAGCCAGTTGTTAGTGATGTGTATAGATTTGATGAGACTGCTAGGTTTGTGGTTGTGGCGTTGGTGGTGGTTGAATTGACTATGTTCAAACTCTGGAAAGTTGATGAACCAGTAACTAAAAGATTTGTTATATAAGAGTTGGTTGAGGTTGCAGAAAGAATTGTTCCCTGAGAGGCTGTAAATGATTGAAGGGTTGTTGAACCAAGTGCAAGGAAGTTTGTGGTGTAAAGATTAGTTGAAGTAGCGGATTGGATTGTTCCTTGAGTTGCTGTGAACGCTTGGAGAGTTGTTGAACCGTTAACTAAAAGGCCTGTAAACGTGCTTTGTGTAGCAAATAGATTTCCTATGTATCCAATGTTAGCCCTTAAGTCTGTTGTTGAAGCTAATCCTGACACATAAAGATTTGTTGTTGTAGCGTTTGTTCCAGTTGCATTTTGGAAGGTGAAGTTTTGGAGGGTTGAAGAGCCATTAACTAGAAGATTTGAAAGATTTAGTGTTGAGGCAAATAGATTTGTAAATGTCCCGTTGGTTGAGAAAAGGTTTGTTGTTGTAGCGTTTGTGGTGGTTCCGTTGGTTGCAGTGAAGTTTTGGAGGGTTGTAGAACCAAGTGCAAGATAATTAGTTCCTGTAAATGTTGAGAGAGTTGAAGAAGCGGGGGCAAGGAAACCATTTAGGAATGCAAGAGTAGTTGAGGTTGCTTGTTCATTTGTTGCAAGTTTAGTGAATGGCCATGCAAATGATGCTGAGGCATTAAGTGTGCCGTTTGTTAAGGCAAGGTTGGTGCCGATTGTTAAGGGCACTAATGCGCCGTTAGCTGATGCGTATGGAATTTGAGAAGAAAGACTTGTAACTGCGAAGTTGGTTGTTGTTCCTTGAGTTCCCGTGAAGTTTTGAAGGGTTGAAGAGCCATTAACTAGAAGATTTGAAAGATTTAGTGTTGAGGCAAATAGATTTGTAAATGTCCCGTTGGTTGAGAAAAGGTTTGTTGTTGTAGCGTTTGTGGTGGTGGAATTTGTTCCTGATGCATTTTGAAATGTGAATCTATTTATTATTGAATCAACAAGGGTTGACGTTGCAAAAATTGAATCTGAAATAATATTCCCTGCAACAGAAAGTTTTTCATAAGGAGAGGTTGTGCCGATTCCAATATTTGTGCTTGATGCTGTGAAAAAAGATACACCGCCAAATTGGAGCTCAAAAACATTTCCTGTGCCTCTTTGATTAATTGTAAGGGCCGTGTCTGCACTGGATGTTGAAATTATTGAGGAGGTATCTGTACGCACAAATTGAGTTGATGTTGCGCCATCCAAACTTTGTGCCACAAACGCAGCAGGCACCGCACCCAAAATTTTTCTTGGACTCATTTCACCATCCCAAATAGGTGCTCCTGCTAGGCCCCCAATTTCAATTCCCAAATAAAGTGTTTGATTAAAATCTAGGTTTGTAAGAGGTGTTGAAGAGCCAAGCATCACAGAAAACAATCCGTTGGTAACAGTAATTCTGTTGCCAGTTGCTGTGGATCTGTCTTCGTTCCAAATGGCTGATGTGGTGGCCCCACCAGTAGTGTTGTATATATAGAAGCGCATATGATATGTGCCGTCTGCCACTGCAATGTTTGAAGAGTTTGTAAGTTTTCCTTGATAGTTAATTTGTGGATTGAAATCTGCTTTTGCTGTGTTTGGAAAAATAAGTAAAGAAGCTATAGGAGAAAAAATTGTCTCCAAAAGAAGGAATATTGTAAGAAAGTTTTTTGCTGTTAAAAATTTTGTAATCATATTCTTCTTTGTGGCCTGTATCTCGACCAAACACGGAGTAGATAAGAGAAATCAATTTTTCTTGCTGAAACATAAGAAAGAGCAATGAGCGCCAAAACCATGACAACAGAAACCATTAGGTCGTTTGTGTTAAAGCCACGAGGCGTCACGAAAACTCCCTCTCCGGTAAATGAGCGAGAAACGACAGCCAGAAGGTTTCCAGTAATTTTTTTCAATCCTTGATTTTTGTAATCAACAATTGCAATAGAAAGTTTGTATTCCCCAGATTTACCAAGTGGTGCAATAGAGGCTTCGTAAAAGGTTTTTTCTTCATTAACTCTCAAAAGGAAAACAAATTTTTTACTTACATCATCTGGCTCTGTAAGTGTCACTGCAACTGTTTTTAAAATTTCAGGAACTCTGTCATAAGAAAGTTTTATAGTTAGATTTTTATCTCCTTCTATAAAAAGGGTCTCGTTTCCTTGCGTAGAAAAATCTTCCCTTCCTGGTTGAGAGAAAGTGAAGTCGGCAAGTGTTAGAGACTCAATACGCGCATCAACAAATGGTGCTTTTGAGAGTCGGTCGAAAACATCCCCTTTTTCTTCAACTTGACCTTCTAAAAGAATAGTCGCATCAGCAACTGCGCCAGATGAATATTTTCCATCATTACCCTTTATAAATAGCGTGTAGTAATAATGCACACCCTTAACAACATCAGCATCAATTATCTGATTTTTTCCCGCGCCCTCAAAAATAGTTTTTCCATCATTTACGCTTGTAGGATAAAATCCTTCATTTCTAACAATTCTTACAGTGTTGTTCTCTTGCCCTGTTGCCATTCTCCAATCTAGTCTTATGTCTTCGGTTTGTGCTGTTGCATTAAAAGAAAGTGCATTCACAACAGGCTCTAGTTTTAATGTGTGAAAAGTTAAAATTTTTGTTTGGCCCTTAGCGCCGGTTGGAGATATTGCTTCTATTGAAAAATAATAAATTGTGTTTGCTGTTAAATTAGAAAGCGTTATTGAGTGGTTTGTGTTTACATTTATATTTGAAACACTACCACCAGACACGTCTTGAGTTTTTCCAAAAGAAAGAGTTGATGATGCAAGAATATTTGTTTTATAGGTGATTACCGCACCATATTCACTTGGCACTACAACCACATCAAAAATAATTGGAAGATTGGTTCCAACGCCTCCGCCCCCTCCACCAGTCGCTGGTGGGATCTCTGCGTTTACATTTAAGAAAACTCTAAAATTTGTTGATGTGGAAACAGCAAAAACCTGAGGAACAAAAATCATGCTTATTAAAAATAAAACTATTACTTTTTTAGAAAAATTAACCATCCCAAACGAAATAGAAAAAAATAATTTTGCGTTTATGTGGTTTTTATTTTGATTAATTATTTTCATTTTTTTATTTCGTACGGGACAAGTTTTATTTTGAAAAGGCGGTCAGGGTAATATCTGCAACATAACTTCCTGCAGTTTGATTTCTACTTGCCCCAGCTTCTGCACGAATTTTGATAGTTGTATCAGTTCCCAGCGGTGTGTTAGACCCAGAATTTTCAGAAATAATTTTTGTGCTTACATCAAAACCGTCCCAGCAACTATCTGCCGTATCTAGTGCACCAACTGCACAAGTAGCTCCGTTATCAAGAAATCTGCTTGTGGTGTCTGTACTTTCTGGAGAAAAACCAAAGAAAGAATTTGCTGATGGTGTAGTAAACGAGAAATCTGGATTAACACCAACTGGTACATAATCGGCAAATGAATCTCCGGCCGATTGTAGTGCTGGAGTAGTAGAAGCATTTATATAAAGCGCGTATCCAGAAACACTGTCTGTTGCAACATTTACCTGAGTGGAACCATCTGCAGTACCACCAGAAATACTTCCCAAATCTGGAGAAAGTGTTACATCGGAGGCAGAAGAGATTGAAATATAAACCTCATTCATTTGTTGATAACCGGCATGAAGGTTGTAGTTTGTAGAGCTACCTTCTCCCGTTGCCACTTCGCCAAAAGTACTCTCTTGAACATAACTAGTTGAGGAAGAAAGGCCTCCACCAAAATTCACTGAATCAAATTGCACCTTGTAATTACCAGATGACATTTGTGCATGCACATTCACAACACCAACTAAAAGTAATGTGCACACAACTACGCCTGTAAAAATTCCTTTTTTTCCTAGCCAGAAAATTACAGCCAATAAAACAAAGACTAAAATAATTGGAAACCAAAATGGGAAAGTATAAAAAGAAATTGTCTTTGTTTCTATTAAATCTCCATAACCTCTATTTAAAGAAACAGTTGCGGTGTATCTTCCAAAAAAATTGTTTGTATTTGTATCCAATATTCTGGAACGTTCACTCTTTGGCATCACATACCAAGGATCAATTTTTTGTGCAAAAACTTCTTTTCCAAAAATATTTTTAACAACCAAAACCCCGTAAGGGTTTAAGTGAACATTTCCTGTATTGGCGAAAGAAATCTTTAAATCAACATCGCCACCAAGTCGCACTTTTTTGTTATCAAGAATTTTTAAATCAACAAAAGAACCTGATTCAATTGCTTGTCCCTCCACTCTAATAATTGCTAAAACTCCAATTTGAGACTTTGCTCTTATTTCACTTTGCCCGTGTTTTTCTGGACTAATAAAAATTCCAATTGCGCGACTTCCAGGTTCTTCATTTTTATCTGCTGTTATTGATACCTCAATGGTTTTGCTTTGAAGAGATTTTACGAAAACATTTTTTGGAACTTTAACTTCTCCCAACACCTTATCTTTTGAGGGTATTAAGTTTCCATCTTTATCAGAAATAACTGTGGAATAGTTGATTGAAAAATTAGTGTCTTCTGCAAAGCGATTTACCAAAATTATTGAAAAGTTTTTTGTTTCTCCGGATTTTAAGAAAGTTTCATTTTTTGCTGGACCAACAATAAAATCTGGAGCGACAGCAAGAGTTTTTCCTGCGGGAATGATCAAAAAAGAAGCTATTATTATTGATGTAAAAAATCTAAAAATCATTGTTTTCTTTCTTTTACAGGTACCAAAACATATAGGTACTCATCGCCAGTAACTTTCTTAAACTCAGGCGTTATAAGGCCCGTAACACCGTCTGGATTCCTTGCTATACCAACTTTGTCTGAGAATGATGCTTTGATACGGCTTACAGTTTCTTCGCCTTGAGCATCATTTGGAACCACAACAACTCCTTGGGGCACTGATTTTTGTTGTACGGAACTTGTTTCGTAAGCTAGTTGTTTTGAGCCAAATATTGAGGCAAAGAATTTGTTAACTCCTATAAATTTTCCATTGATAAACCTATACCAATCAAGAGCAAAACTATCTAGTGCTGAGGATGAGACTACAGAGGCAGAGGCCAAAACAGAATTACTCCTTGCTGCTATCTCCTCTTTGTTAATTTGATAATAAACAACGTGGGCACCAAAAATAAGCACAACAGCAATTATTGATGAAATAGCTAATCGCTTTAAATGAAAAGCGGATGATGCATCTCCATTTCTGTAACCAAAAGAAAAATTCTTTTTTGAAACAAATGCTGGATAAGAAATTTCTTTTTCGAAATGTATAACTTTTTCTTTCTGAGGAAAACTTGGAAGCGCAGGAGAAATTTCTTTTTCGTACTTAGAAATTTTTTCTATTTTCTCAAGAGGATACACAGCACTAACCAATGTAGGTTTTGTTTCTTCAGATTTAGGAGTTTGTTTGGCTAGATGTTTTTCTAAGGAAGGCAAAGATATAAACCAGAGTCTTCCAACAAGTTTTCCTTCAAGTTTTTCCTCACGAACTAATTGACCAATATAGTCTCTTGAGTACCCGGAAAAAGCGCTTGCCTCCAAAGAGGAAATAAACTTTTTTCCTTCAAGGTAGAGGGGGTTTGATTCTTGAGCTTTTTCACCTCCAACATCTTTTTTGCTCTTAGGTAAACTTTTTCCTTTTATTTTTTCAAACTGATTTTCTAGTGATTCAAGTGATACAAACCAATGCCTTCCGACGCGCCTTGCTTCAATTTTTGAATCTCGGATGAGTTGTCCAATATAGTCTTGATTATAGCCACTCAATTGACTTGCTCGTTTGGACGAGATGTACTTTTTGCCTTCAAAAAGGAGCTCTGAATTCATAACAAAAATTATATGGAGAAGGTGCTCAAAAATGACCATCAAATGTGGATAGCTAAAATTTCAAAATATCTTTATTTATAGCTCTATAAAAGAGATTTTACATAATTAATTTTTTGTTATTAAAAGTTTTAAAAAATTGATCATTTTTCAAAACATCTGTCTGTTTAATTTATACAGCTAGCTGTGGATAAACCTTAATATTATTAAGGAATCTTGTATAAAATATGCTTATAGGTTTATTAATGTTTAATAGTCTTAAATCAAATGGCTCAGTACATAACAATAAAACAAGCATCACTCATTTTGGGAGTATCTCCTCTAACTTTACGTAATTGGGACAAGAATGGTAAGTTCCCCGCACGCAGACATCCTATGAATAATTACCGTGTTTATAGACTTGACGATTTAGAGAGGATTGTAGAAGACATAGAAATGGGCGGTAGCATTGCATCAAATGCTCGCAAGAAGGTGCGTCAGCTCATTGTGAAAAGTGAAGAATAAAGGCGCTACGAAATATTATTCCGGCGAACGCGCATAAAACCCCCAGCGGGGGTTTTTGCTATGCTCATCTCGCCAGAATCAAGAGCTTCGCAGATTGATTCACCATACTGGCTCGATTCCGCAATGTTCGGCGGAATAATATTTCTCCGCTTAAGTTCAATTATTTATTCGTTTCATTAATTTTCATTCTGCTTCCCGCGAAACTTTAAAATGGCATTCGCTACGCTTAAGTAAAATCTCACTTCCCTCCTAGGTGAAATAAATTGTATACCGCCCTTAGTACCTCCAATTAATAATTAGTTTGAAGTGGGTCATTTTGGAAGCTCACGAGGATATTTCAAAATAGCTTTAGCGTAATACCCGCCCGCCTGTACGGCGGTACGGGCGGGGAAAAACATCAGCTGTTTGAGCTGGAGGAACACAGCGAGTTCTGATGTTTTTCGT
>CAYNNE010000024.1:0-9880 GCA_964398725.1 uncultured Candidatus Saccharibacteria bacterium | reverse complement strand
CGCGCACTAGGGGTCGAACCTAGGACCTTTCGAGTATCAGTCGAATGCTCTACCAGCTGAGCTATGCGCGCATTGCCATGAGAATATAGCAAAAAATGGCCTATTTATAAAGCCTAAAGAAATGTTAGAATGTTTCAAATGCAAAACGGAAAAACAATATTTTTTATAGGACTCATTGTATTTTTTATACCCATACTGGGCTTTCCGGGTGGCTTCGAAGCATTTTTGCAAATAGTGGGAGGCTTTATTCTTATGGTATTGGCGGGGAGAAAAACAATTGAAAAAAGAATTATAAAGGATAGAAAACCACGAAAAAGAAAAGAAAAAAATCCTGTTTTCGTAGAAAGTGCTTACAAAAAAGAAGTTCCTCTTTCAACAACAATGAATGAAGCTTCAGAGCCTAATGAGCGAGAGGAGGCTTAATATGTGGGGGCAATTAGGAAAAACAAAAAAGACAATCATTTCAATTGTCTCTGTATGCATTTTGATTTTTTTGGGAGTAGTTTATATACCAAGACTCACTGCTGTTAATTTAATTTCTACAGAAGCCACTTCTACTCCAGCTATTCCAAAACCTCGTGAAGCCACGCATGTTAAAACACCAGATGCTGTTAAGGGTATTTACATGACCGCGTGTGTAGCGTCAACCAGAGATTGGCGAGAGAGCATGAGGAAGTTAATTGAAGATACAGAGTTAAATGCGATTGTTATAGATATAAAGGATGCAACCGGCTCGGTTTCTTTTGGTGATTATGATGGTGGTTCCGGATGCAAAGTTAAGGATATGCAAGATTTTATAGACAAGCTTCATGCAAGCAATATTTATGTAATTGGACGCATCTCTGTTTTTCAAGACCCCTTGATAACAAAACTTCATCCAGAATGGGCAGTAAAAAAATATAGTGATGGTGGAATATGGAAAGACAGAAAAGGGTTGGCTTTTGTTGATGTTGGTGCAACTGAATATTGGGATTACATAGTGAAAATGGCTAAAGATGCACACAATATTGGTTTTGATGAAATTAATTTTGATTACATTCGTTATCCTTCTGATGGAAACATGAAAGACGCACACTTTACTCTTTCGGGAACTTCCACAAAACCAGCAATGCTTAAAAACTTTTTTGAGCACTTACATAACAATTTAAGAAGTGGGGGAGTGATTATTTCAGCCGATCTTTTTGGAATGACTACCACAAACACAGACGACCTAAATATTGGGCAGGTTGTTGAAAACACATTCCCTTATTTTGACTATATTGCTCCAATGGTTTATCCATCTCACTATCCACCAAATTTTAATGGGTGGGCTAATCCCAATAAAGTTCCGTATGAGATAGTTAAGTTTTCAATGACAAGAGCAATGGAGCGCTTGAAGTTTTATAACGACAACATTGCTTCAACTACCGCAGAGTTTAGACCTTGGCTTCAAGACAACGATTATCCTGTGCCATATACTCCAGAAATGGTTCGTGCTCAAATAAAAGCCACTTATGATTCTGGAATTGATAGTTGGATGTTGTGGGATGCTGGCAATACCTATACAACAAGCGCACTACTACCAGAATAAAAATTTACCCCCACACTAAACCATATCGCCATGTTTATGTTGTTAGAATTTCAACAGTTGAAGTTTTATATAAATTATAAACAAGCAATTTTGAGTAAAGAATTTTTGGTGAAATTATAAAAAATACACTTTTTACTAAACTTGACTAACCGTAATTTAAAAAAGGTTTAGTGTGGGGGTTAATCCAAAAAGCCCCCACCATTTCTGGTGGGGGCTTGGGTAAGCCGTTGTGTGGTTCGTGCGCGGCCTAGATTTGGCCATGTTAAGGGAGTTTACCCCCTAACAGGAATCAAATCACCCCCCGAAGCGCGTTGAGTTCCCTGACAAGTTCGAAATTACCGGTCGGAATGTTCTCGATGAGCCTATCGAGAGACTTGGCTTTCATCTCGTACACCTCAGGCAGAATTTCCTCTGTGTTGCGCCAGTGAGCGATTACTCGCTCTGTCAGATTGCGTTGAGTTGTCGTGCCACTCAATAACGCCTCCTTGAGGTGGGGGTTGTACTATCTTTATAAGATATTCTTATATTTGGGTTTATTTGTCAATTCCAAAAAATAATAATTTTTTGGAATTGCTATCAGCACTCGTTCGGAAATGGAAGTAAACTTCCATTTCGCTCACTTCGTTTGATAGTCCAATTAGAAAATAAAGCTGTAAAAGTGTGAGGTATAATAATATTCAAAGTTCTATGCAAGATAACGAACAAGTAACATATTTTGGAGAAACGGATGCTCGCAATAAGCATGTAAAATTTGGCATCAAAGAAAGAGATCGTACCCGTCATGTTTATGTGATTGGAAAAACAGGAATGGGCAAATCAACCCTTCTTGAAAATATGGCTGTACAAGACATTCAAAACGGAAACGGCTTTGCATTTATTGATCCTCACGGGAAATCAGCCGAACTCATAATGGAGTATGTTCCAGAGCATCGAATTAAAGATGTTATTTATTTTGCTCCCTTTGATACGGATTATCCCGTCTCATTTAATGTGATGGAAGATGTGGGGGCAGACAGGAGGCACCTTGTTGCATCGGGGCTTATGTCTGCATTTAAAAAAATATGGGTAGACGCATGGTCTGCCAGAATGGAATATATTTTAAACAACATTCTCTTGGCACTTTTGGAATATCCAGAATCAACTTTGCTTGGGGTCAACAGAATGCTTTCAGACAAATGGTATCGTCAAAAAGTTGTTGCGAATATTTCCGACCCATCAGTGAAATCTTTTTGGGTTGATGAATTTGAGAAGTATGGAGAGAGGTATATGCAAGAAGCGGGCGCTGCTATTCAAAATAAAATCGGTCAGTTTACTGCAAACCCACTAGTTAGAAATATTGTGGGTCAAAAACACTCTTCTTTTGATATCCGTAGTGTGATGGATAATAAAAAAATTCTCATTGCGAACCTCTCAAAAGGGAAGGTGGGTGAGGCTAATGCCAATCTGCTCGGCTCAATGCTCATTACTAAAATTTATTTAGGTGCAATGTCTAGAGCAGATGTGCCAGACAGCGTGCTTCAAGGCCTTCCGAACTTTTATTTATTTGTGGACGAATTTCAATCTTTTGCCAATGAATCTTTTGCAGACATTTTGTCTGAAGCCAGAAAATATAAACTCAATCTTACTATTGCACACCAATACGTAGATCAAATGTCTGAAGAGGTGCGCTCTGCTGTGTTTGGGAACGTGGGAACAACTGTCACATTTCGTGTGGGCCCACTCGATGCAGAATTGCTAGAAAAATTATTTATGCCAACATTTACAGCAGAAGATTTGGTAAACCTTGGTCGCTTTCAAATGTATTTAACATTACTGATAGATGGTATTGGTTCTCAGCCGTTTTCTGCCACTTCCATGCCACCAATAGAAAAGCCAGAAAGAAACAATCAAAAAGATATCTTGGATTCCTCAAGAGAACATTTTGCTCGCCCTAAAGATAGAATTGAAATTGAAATTAGAGATTGGTATTTAGAAGGTGAAGATGAAAGAATCGAGTCGGAAAAAAGAAAGAAAAACAAAGGTGGAGGATTTGGCGGTGGCGGAGGGGGCGGATATGGTGGAGGTAATGGTGGAAATTTTAATAGGAATGATGGGCAAAATAGGGATGCAAAAGTTCCACCAATAGAACTACAACCAAGAGCCGATATGAAGAAAGCGCTTTTTGAAGCCATTAAAACTGGAGTTGCAGTGCCAGTGGAGGAAGTAAAAACGGAGATAAAGAAAGAACCCCAACAAATTGCACCGAAACCAGTTTCAATTCAAGAAGTCGCAAAAAAACATAGTTTTGAAAAAAAAGATGATAACAAGCGCCCTACGGGAGAAAAAGTTAATGCATTAAAAGATGCTCTTTCTTCTCTAATTCCTAAAGATAATCAACAGCCAAAAGTTCAAAATCCACAACCTCAACAACCCCCAAAACCGAACGAACCAAAAAAGACTTCGCATCAGAACGAAATTCCAGAAGACGAATTGCGAAAAATTTTATCAATAGACTAAAGCATCAGTTTCGGGTAATCTCTACAAAATAATGCAAAAGCGCGTACTTATATTTTCTCTAACTTATTACCCAGTTGTAGGCGGTGCCGAAGTGGCCATAAAAGAAATCACTGATCGTATCGTCGGGGTCGAATTTGATATGGTCACAATGCGTTTTGAAGAATCTCAAAAAACCATAGAAAAAATAGGAAATGTGACCGTGTATAGAGTTGGACCAAAGTCTTCCTATTTAAATAAAATACTTTTTGTACCCCGCGCCATAACTATGGCGATGGGTCTTAATGGTGTTAAAAAATACGATAGATTTTGGGCAGTGATGACCTATATGCTTTTTCCAATATCTCTTATGAGAATTTTTTGGGGAAACAAAACTCCCTATGTTCTGACTCTTCAAGATGGCGATCCGTTTTCAAGAGTTTTTAGACGCCCACACATTTTGCCTTTTTTACCATTATTAAAATATGGTTTTAGACATGCAGAAAAAGCGCAAACTATTTCAACTTTCTTGGCAGGATGGGCAACTAAGATGGGATTTGGTGGCGAGCCGATAGTGGTGCCAAACGGAGTTGATTTTTCTTTGTTTGAAAAACATTTTGATAATAATGATTTGTTGGGCGCAAGAAAAGTAATTGGAGCAAATGATAAAGACGTTGTTTTAATAACAACCTCACGACTAACACACAAAAATGGCATTGATGCAGTTATAAAAGCACTTCCACTATTGCCTCCGAATTTTATTTTTGTAGTGGTTGGTGTTGGAGAAGAAGAAAAAAAATTAAAAAATCTTACCAAAAAACTAATGCTTGAAGAGAGAGTTAAGTTTTTAGGATTTATTCCGCACGACAGGATAGTGCCATATTTAAAAACTTCAAATATTTTTATAAGGTGTTCACGTTCAGAGGGAATGGGGAATTCGTTTATTGAGGCGATGGCTGTTGGTATTCCTGTTATTGGCACAAATGCGGGAGGCATTCCAGATTTTTTGAAAGATAATGAAACAGGTTTTGTGTGTGAAGTGGATAATATAAAAAATATTGCGGAAGTGGTGCAAAAAGTAGCAAATCTTTCTCCTGAACAAAAAACAAAAATAATCACAAATGCGCAAAATCTAGCCAAAGAAAAATATAATTGGACCCTAATAGCCCAAAATATGGCTAAAATATTAGTATAAACAAGGTCTTTTCAATTAGGCTCTTTTGTGGTAGAGTGGCCTCTCTAAGCCATGAAAATAGTAGTCACCGGATCGGCAGGATTTATAGGTTTCCATGTAGCCCACCGCCTTCTTGCCGATGGGCATTCTGTCATAGGGATGGATAATTTAAACGACTACTATGACCCTATAATAAAATTAAGAAGAAATAAACTTCTTAAAGAATTTAAAAAGTACACCTTCTACAAAGTTGATATTTCTAGTGAAAAAAAGGTTGAGGCTATTTTTAAAAAAGAAAAACCACAATCCGTAATTCATTTGGCTGCACAAGCTGGAGTTAGATACTCTCTTATAAATCCTTGGGTTTATGCAAAATCTAACCATATTGGAACCCTCTCTGTTTTTGAAGCAGCTCGTAAGACAGGAATAAAAAGAGTTTTATACGCATCATCAAGTTCTGTTTATGGAAAGAACAAAAAGATGCCGTTCAAAGAAAGTCATGCCACAGATACTCCAATGTCTCTGTATGCCGCTACAAAAAAAGCCAACGAAGTGATGGCTCATGCATATAATCATTTATTTGATATGGACATGATTGGATTCAGATTTTTTACTGTGTATGGACCTTGGGGTCGTCCAGATATGGCATTTTTTAATTTCATAGACAATATTCAAAAAGGTAATCCAATAACTGTTTATAACAAAGGAAATATGTGGCGCTCTTTTACTTATGTTGATGATGTTGTGGAAGCTTTAATAGGTTTTTTGGGTAAAGAACATAAAACAGGACACAGGATATACAATATTGGAGGAGACTCTCTTGTGAAGGTCGGTGATTTGATAAAAGAGTTTGAAGCTGTTTTAAACAAAAAAGCAGAAATAAAACATGAGCCGAAACATATTGCTGATGTTTTAAAAACTCACGCCGATACAAGGAATTTGAAAAGAGATATTGGTTTTGTGCCAAAGACTCATATAAAAGTTGGTTTAAAAAAGTTTGTAGAATGGTATCTTGAACATGAAAAGTGGCTTTCAAAACTTGCAAAAGCAAAGCAATAAAAAAAAGAAGATAGCAGTAGTTGGCGCTGGAATTTTTGGAACAACCACTGCCATAAAGCTAGCTAAGGCGGGCTTCGATGTTGATTTGTTTGAAAAAAACAGCGACATTCTTTCTGCTGCATCTGGTATAAATCAGTACAGACTCCACAGGGGGTACCATTATCCTCGCTCTAAATCGACAGCCCTTTCTTCAAAATATTCTGAGGATTCATTTCGAGCTGAATATGGTGATGCAATACTTGCTGATAATAAGCATTACTATGCCATTGCTAAGGAAAAAAGTAAGGTCTCTGGAGAGGAGTTTTTAAATTTCTGTAGAGAGTGTGGTTTGGAACATGAAGAAACAGAGTTAGAACATATTCATAATCATAAAATTGATTTGATAATCAGAAGCAGAGAATCACTTCTTGACCCGTTAAAACTTTTGGAAATAATTAAGAAAAAAATAGAAGAAGAAGAGATAAATCTTATTTTAAATACAGAGTTTAAATCAGAACAAATAGATGATTATGATTTAGTGGTTAATTGCACCTATGCAAATTCAAACTTTGTATTAGACAAATATCCTGAAGCTAAAAAAGAATATCAATTTGAGTTGTGTGAAAAACCAGTTCTTCGTTTACCAGAAAAATTTAAAGGAGTAAGCATTGTTATTATGGATGGTCCTTTTTTCTGCGTTGATCCATACAGCAATACAGGCCTTCATGTGATGGGAAATGTTGTTCATGCAATTCATGCAACCAATGTTGGATTTGCGCCTGAAATTCCTGAAGAATATAAATCTTTATTAAACAAGGGAATAATAAAAAACCCACCCATAACCAACATTAAAAAGTTTTTGGAATTCGCCAAAGAATTTATGCCCGACATGGAAAAAGCGGAATATGTTGGTTCTATGTTTACCATAAGAACCGTATTGCCAAATGTTGATGCCACTGATGAAAGACCAACTCTTGTTTCAAAAATCGGAGACAAAATCATTCATGTTTTTTCTGGAAAAATAGGAAATTGTGTAGAGGCAGCAGAGGAAGTTTTGAAGATAGTTAAATCTTCACCTGCTCGATAATTTTATAGACACCAACAGCAAAAATTCCATTTGAAATTGGTTGGTCTCCAGATTTTATTGAAGATAGGAAATTACTAATTTCATTTGCCACGGGAGTCGTTTGTTCTATGTCAATTTTATTAAAGGTTTCACTTTTTTTATCAATTTCAAACAATTCATTATTACTCCAAACATAAGTGGTGTCCTCTAGAATCACAGTTAATTCTTTGGTATTTTTTGGGCTTGCCCTGTTGATTATGGATTTTATATAGACACCATTGTCTCCACTAAACTCTGTTTCAATAATATCTGAATCGGAGATTACAGGAATTCGCTTGTGTGTGATTGGCAAAATGTTTTCCACCCCTAAATATTTAGAAACCGACACATCATGAGAAAGGAGGTGGGGAACAGAGTCATAATAGAAAGTACCCCATTTTTGCCACAAGAAGAGTAAGCTCTTTATTTTTTTTCCGTTTAACAACTCGCTTAGTTTTTTTGATGCTGGGTGGTGAGGAAATTCGTAACCAACCACAAAAATCAATTTTTTCTCCCTAGCCTTTTCAGCCAGCTTTTCTAAATTTTGTGAATTTGTAGTGCCCGGTTTTTCTAGAAATACATGCTTCCCAGACTCCATAGCTTTTTCTGCAATTTTGAAATGGGTAACAGTGGGGGTGGCAATAACTACTGCATCTATCGTTTTATCATCAAGAATTTCTAAAAAATTTGTTGTTATTTTTACGGAAGGGAAGTTTTCAGATAAAAATTGATTTGTGTCGTCTGAACTGTTATGACATACCCACACAACATCTGCTTGTTGGTCGAATTCTTTAAGCAGATTTTTGCCCCAACGCCCCACCCCTATAATTGCTATTTTAAGTTTATTAGACATAATGTAGACAATTATATATGCAAATTCTCTTAGCTGCAGGGGTGTTTTTCCCAGATATTGGAGGCCCCGCTATACACGTAAGAAAGATAGCTGAAAGGCTAAAAAAGGAGGGTTTTAGGCCTATTGTGGTTGCCTATGGTGATGATTCTACAAACACAGACTTAGGATTTAAAGTAATTCGTATTTCTAGAAAATTTCCAAAGGCCTTGCAATGGTTTTTTTATTTCCTAACCCTTTTTATTTATGCCCCATTTTCTAAACTAGTTTATGCTTTTGATCCAACATCTGCGGGGCTTCCCGCATGCCTCATTGCAAAAATATTTAGAAAACCTTTTATTATAAGAATAGGGGGCGATCCAATTTGGGAAAGGGAAGTAGAAAAAGGAAGGCACCTTATGCCAATTAAGAGATATTACGAACTAGGTCTTCATAAAAGAGATAAACCACTTTTATTTAAGATAATAAAATTTGTTGTGCGTAAGGCCAATGCCATAATAGTTTCAAACAATTTTTTTGGAACCTTTTATCAAAATTATTACGGCGTGCAACAAAACAAAATAGAATTTATTAATAATCCTTTATTTAAGAGAGAAGATTCTTCTTTTGTTTTACCAAATGAGCCAATTATTTTATTTGGTGGCCGTTTTGTCAGTTATAAAAACTTACCCATGGTTATTGAGGCATTTAAAGAGGTTGGAATAGGGAAACTGTCATTAATAGGAAATGGTCCAGATAAAAACAAATTAATTGAGTTAGTAAATTCTATGGGCTTAAAAGAAAAAATTTCTTTTTTTGATTCCATGCCACAGGAAGCTTTATTTGAACATATAAAAAAATCTAGTATTTGTATTGGTCCGGCTCTAAGTGAATTTAGTCCCAATTTTATATTGGAAGCACTTTCATTTGGAAAACCAATACTGCTTTCAAAAGGTCACGGCCTCTCTTTGGACTTACCAGAAGAATTTCTGTTTGATCCAGAAAACAAAGAAGAATTGAAACAAAAATTAGTGTATCTATTTAACGAAAAGAATTATGAAAAAGCCGTTTCTAGCGTTCAAAGCTTACCAATGGATAATTCATGGGATAAAGTTACAGCAGAGAATTTTAGGGTAATCAAAAAATTTATATGAGCCAGAAAGATTTAAATGTAATTATTATTGGTGGAGATCCAAAATTATCTGACCCAAAATCATCAGTCTCATCACGACTTGCTTCTTATGGTGTATTAGCAAATAAAATTTTTATTATTGTTAGTGCTAATGGAGAGGAATACAAGCTCGCAGAAAACGTTTTCGTCTGTCCTGTAGGAAGGGGCTTACCGCTTTTGCGTATAGGAAATTTTGTTAAAAAAGCCAAGGAAGTAATTCTTAAAAATAACTTAACTTCAACAAACACAATTATTACAACTCAAGACCCATTTGATACCGGTTTTGCTGGTGCTTCTTTGAAAAAAAGTTTCGGCTTTCCATTAGAAATTCAAATACACGGGGACATAATGAGTCCTTGGTTTAGAACACAATCCTTACTTCATGGCATTCGTGTTTTTATGGCCAAAAAGATTTTGAAGAACGCAGATAAGGTTAGAGTTGTATCAAATGTAGTAGGGGAATCAATTATAAACTTTGTTCCAAAAGATAAAATTTATGTTTTACCTATAGCTATTAAAAA
>CAYNNE010000023.1:0-10512 GCA_964398725.1 uncultured Candidatus Saccharibacteria bacterium | reverse complement strand
TTCTTCATTATTTTTTCTAATGCAAAATGTTTGATTTCATCAAAAGAAAGTTTTGAAATTTCTCTTCCGCACACCAAGCAATGTGGATGTCCTACACGAGCATACAAAATACGAAGATAGTCATAAATTTCTGTAATTGTGGCAACGGTGGAACGAGGATTGTTTGAACGAGATTTTTGGTCAATTGAGATTGCAGGAGAAAGACCAGTGATTTCATCCACATCCGGCTTTTGCATTGTATTTAAAAATTGTCTTGCATATGAAGAAAGTGATTCTACATATCTTCGCTGGCCTTCTGCAAAAATAGTGTCAAAAGCAAGGGAGGACTTTCCAGAGCCAGAAAGGCCTGTCATTACCACCATTTTGTTGCGTGGCATTTTCACACTGATATTTTTCAGATTATGGGTACGAGCACCTTTTACCGTGAGCCACTCGGTATTGCTTGGACGATCGTCTTTCGATGATTTAGTCTTGTTTTCTTCTTTTTTATACATAAAGATAACGACCCCTTGGGTATCCATAGGGGTTAGCACCGGCAGATTTTAGCATAAAGTGCTGCATTTTTTATCTTTATTTTATGCTTGACATTAGGCTGTATAAGTATTATTATTCGCTCAGTACCAATTCGTTAGCACCTTTCACACGATAACCCCTAAAAGAGGAATAGCCGTATGCTCATGGTAGATGTGAACCGTCTCCAGTGGAACCAGCTCAAGCTGGAGCATGTGGACGTCGAGGCATTGCTCATTGCCACCCCGCTCAACACGGCTGAGGTGGTGAGGGCTTTCGACAAGCGTCCGGAGTATGCCTTGACCAGCGCCGATGCTGCCAACCGTTTCAAGGTGGCGCAGAGCCTGAAGGTGTCACACGGCTGGCAGACCGATGTCAAGATTCTGCAGGCGTTCGACTCGGCTGGTAAGCCGAACCGCAACACGCGCGCGCTCATTGTGCGCAAAATCGGTTCGCGTTTTGTCGCCAAGCGTGGCATCCTCGTGAGGTCGTAATTATTCCCCCGTCTACAAAAAATCGTAGACGGGGGTTTTGTTTTATTTAGATTTTTTACTCTTCAATTTTTCGTTAGCTCTTATTTTTTCGTAAAGCATTTTAATCTCATCGCGTAAAATTGCTGCTGTTTCAAAATCAAGAATTTTTACTGCTCCATTCATTTGTCTTTCTTTTTCTGCAATTAATTTTTTAGGATTTTTTATAAATTGTGCCTCGTCAATTTTCATGAGAGAGCCCACGGCAAGCCCATGTTCACGATTTAGTGTGTCTGTAATATCGTGAATGGCTTTCATAATTGTTTTTGGTGTAATGCCGTGTTTTGTGTTGTACGCGAGTTGAATTGCGCGCCTTCTGTTTGTTTCGCCTATAGCTCTTTCAAGAGAGCCTGTCATTCTATCTGCATAAACAAAAACTTTGCCATCAACATTTCTAGCGGCACGACCAATGATTTGAATAAGTGCGGTCTCACTACGCAAAAATCCTTCTTTGTCTGCATCTAAAATTCCAATAAATGTTACTTCTGGTAAATCCAAGCCTTCCCTCAAAAGATTAACTCCCACCAAACAATCAAAACCGCCCTTTCTAAATTCCGTAAGAATTTCAATTCTCTCTATCGTTTTAATATCGCTATGCAAATATTTTGCTTTCACTCCCCGCTCTGTTAGATATTCAGCCAAATCTTCTGCCATTTTTTTAGTAAGAGTTGTAGCAATCACGCGCCCTTTCTTTTCAATCATTGAAACAGCCTCGTCAATAAAATCTTTAATTTGACCCTCATAATTTCCTTTTGGGGTAATTGGACGAACTGTTACTTCAGGATCAATGAGTCCTGTTGGCCTAATGACCTGCTCAATAATCGCTTCTGATTCTTTTTTCTCATAAGGGCCAGGTGTAGCTGATGTATAAAGTGTTTGTCCAACTCTTTCCAAAAATTCTTCATATTTAAGGGGACGATTGTCCTTTGCGCTTGGCAATCTAAAACCATGCTCTACCAAAGTATTCTTTCGGCTTTGGTCGCCCGCATACATTCCATTTAGTTGTGGAATTGTTACGTGGGATTCATCAATTACAGTGAGAAATTTTGCATTGCCCGCTTTATCGCGAGGAAAATATGAAAGAAGTGAATCGGGTGGCACTCCCTCACCGCGCCCATCAAAATGACGAGAGTAATTTTCAATACCATTTACATAACCAATCTCACGAATGAGTGCCAAATCATAAGTAGTGCGACGCTTTAATCGCTCTGCTTCCAAAATTTTTCCTTCCGCTTGAAACTTCGCCAGCTGAATATCTAATTCTTTTTTAATTTTCACTAATGCTTTTTCTGCTGCACCCTCGCCAGCTATGTAATGCTTTGCTGGAAATAGAAAATAGGTTTCTAGATTTTCCAAAAGGGCGCGAGATGTTGAATCGTATTTTGTAATGGATGAAATTTTTCCAGCATCAAATTCCACTCGGTATAAAACTTTTTCTGAAACTGGCATCAATTCAAATGCATTTCCAACCACTCTAAATTGCCCAGCCGAGACATCTGCATTGGTACGAGAATAATGAATGTCTATAAGTTTGCGAATAAAATCTGCACGATTTTCTTTTTCACCAATTGCAATTTTCAGGTGCACTTTTTCATATTCAACAGGAGAGCCCAAGCCGTAAATACAAGAAACTGAAGCCACAATAATCACATCTTTTCTTGTGAGAAGTGCCTGTGTTGAAGCGTGGCGCAAGCGATCAATTTCGGCATTTATTTGTGCCTCTTTTTCTATATAAGTATCGGTCACTGGCACATAGGCCTCTGGTTGATAGTAATCGTAATAAGAAACAAAATAATGCACAGCATTGTCTGGAAAAAATTCACGATATTCCTGTGCAAGTTGAGCCGCGAGAGTTTTGTTGTGTGCAATGACGAGGGTTGGCATATCCAAATTTTTTATAACATTTGCCACAGTGAATGTTTTTCCAGAACCCGTCACACCCAAAAGCGTTTGTTTGCCTAATCCCTTTTCAAACCCCTTTGTTAGGGCCTCAATTGCCTTTGGCTGGTCGCCTGCAGGCTTGTAGTTTGATTTGAGTTTAAATTTCACGACGAGATTATAACACACTTGACAATAGACTTGCATATGTTATATTTCAAAAAGATCCGTTCTACCTCCAAACTTGGAGACTGTGGTTATGATTTCCTTTTCAATTTTGATTCTCTGCGTAGCAATCTTGTGGGCAGCGATTATCATTGACAGCGCCATCACCAAAGGGGCAAACCACATCGCAAAAGCGATTCTCATGAAAAATCCAGACCAGAATGATTCTGGTCCTGAGTACCGCACTTGACTGGAGGAACAATGAAGCAACAGCTCGTTATGGCACTCGAAGTACAGCAAGCTGGAGTGATAAACGGTTTCTGCTACCCTTTTGCTCGCCTCCTCCTTGATAAACTCAAAGATGAGGTTGCAAAAGAAGAACCAAATAACGACTTGGTTGAGGAGTTACGTTCGCAGCTACAAGAACAGTTTCCAACGTTGTTCCAAAGCTACGATTTCGATGAAGAAATCGCGAATGCGAATGAATTTCTCGCAATTTTCGAAATCGATTAAAACCCACGAACCCACAGCGGATCGTGGGTTTTCGTTTATTTATTTTTTAGATATGTAGCCAAAAAGGAATTTTTAAACTCCTCAAATTTGTCTTCTAAAATCGCTTCGCGCATGTCGGCAACTAGTTTCAAAATGAAACGCAAATTGTGCATTGTGCCTAAAATTGGCCCGAGCATTTCATTGCTTTGATACAAATGGCGCAAGTAGGCACGAGAAAATTTTGTACAAGCATCACAATCACACTTGGAATCTATTGGTCCAAAATCCTTTTCAAATTGAGCATTCGTTATATTTATTTTTCCTGTATGTGTATATAAAGTGCCTTGCCTGCCATTCCTAGTTGGCGCCACGCAATCAAACATATCCACCCCATTTTCAACTCCTAAAAACAAATCTTCTGGCTCCCCTATTCCTAATAAATGTCTTGGTTTATTTTCAGGCAATTCCTTATTCACCCATCTCACGGCACTGTGTAAATCTGCTTTATCAAAAGAGCCACCTATTCCAAATCCATCAAAATCTAAACTGGATAAATACTTTGCGGACTGTTTCCGCAATTCTTCATCACGACCACCTTGAATTACTCCAAACAAAGCTTGGGTTTCTGCGTTTTCTTTTGATTTATGAAAGTCCAAGCTTCTTTTAGCCCAGCGGTGTGTCCTTTCTAATGCTTCTTCCTGATATCTCCTATCTTCTGTGGGCGATGTGCATTCATCAAATGCAAAAATAATATCTGCTCCAATTGAGTGTTGTATTTCAATAGATTTTTCTGGAGTGAAATAATGAATTGAACCATCTAAATGTGATTTGAAAGACACTCCATCTGCACCAATTTTTGCTAGTGGAATAACTGGGTCTGAAATTGCCCTTTCTGGAATTAATTTTGAAGGATCTTTTTCCTGAATTAGTTTTGAAATATTTTTCCCAAATGCAGAACCAAGAGAAAACACCTGAAAACCGCCTGAGTCTGTAATTGTTGGGCCATTCCACCCAGAAAATTTTGCCAAACCGCCCGACTTTTCTAAAACTTCGGTTCCGGGTTTTAAATATAAGTGATATGTATTTGCGAGAATGGCCTGTGCGCCAAGATTTTTTATTTGTTCTGGCAATAAACCTTTCACAGTAGCTTTTGTTCCAACAGGAATAAAAGCGGGGGTTTTAATTTCACCGTGTGGTGTTTTAATTATTCCAGCTCGACCCAATTTTCCTTGAATGCGTTTCTCAATCTTGAATTCCATTTTTAAAGCCTATCATAAGCCATATTTTGGGGCTTATGTTTTATACTTGACAAATATATTTATAAGTGTATAATATGCAGTGGAAAACTTGCTAGTAAACCCCGTCAAGGGAGAGCATCAATGAGAGCTTTTTGGAGTCTGTTTATTGTTGTTGTCGCGATTTCCACAGCGGCAACAGAGCACGGTGGTTGGGCCATGCTCTTCGGAATTCTGATTCTGATTGATACGTCTGTGGATATCATGGACTTGATCAACAAGCGGGCTGATGAAATTCTCGTAGAAATACGGAAAAGGTCGTCGGTCTGAAAGCACACATAGGCGCCACGTGATTTATCACGTGGCGCCTTTTCGTTTATTTTTTCATAGATTTTTCCTGAGCAAATATTATCGTTCGCCGTTCGTCTCGGAAGTTTTTTAGCATGGTAAATCAATCTGCTCTAATGAGCTCTTGATTTTAAAAAACTGAGAGACAGCAAACCCCGTCGCTGGACGGGGTTATGCGTGAACGCCGAACGATACTATTTGCGACCTACTTCCCTACTTTCACAAGCTCAACTTCAAACAAAAGTGTTGAGTTTGGTGGAATTGTTCCTGCCTGTTGTGCGCCATAGCCAAGTGCTGGAGGAATAACAATTCTTCTTACTGAGCCCTCTTTCATACCAGTGATTCCACGATCAAAACCGGGTATTACATCCCCTTTACCCAAAGTGAATGTAAATGGTCCGCGATCCTTTGATGAGTCAAATTGAGTGCCGTCTGTTAGAAGTCCTACATATTGAACTGAGACAACATCCCCTGCCTTAGCTTCTTGCCCTTCCCCTACTTTTACATCAATAATTCCTATCTGATCATCTCCAATTTTTGGTATTTGATTTTGTTCCATTGTTTTTTGTTCTTGTCCTGGTAATGCTAAGTTCACATCTGCTGTATTTTGTGCTGCTTCAAAAGTGTGTGTATCAGAATTTGAAACAAACTTACTTGCTATTGGTGCCCAAATGTTTTGCCAGAAAACATAAGAAACCACTACTAATGCCGTAGCTATAGCTATCCATGTGCGTGTATGTATATTTTTCATATTGCTAAATTGTACATTACTAGATTAAAAAGACGAAATAATTACCCACACCCGTTTAAAATTAAACCCGTGTAAAATATATCCCATGAAAGAAGATACAAAAGATATGTTGACTCTGAAAGAAATGCAGGAGACTTCGCGAGAGCGGGTAAATGAAATTTCTAATGAATTTACAAGTGGTTTTAATTTTCTAGAACAGTTTGGGAGATCGGTTTCTTTTTTTGGTTCAGCAAGGACTCAAGAAACGGACCCCTATTATCAAAGCGCTAGAGAATTGGGTGGAAAAATTGCTAAGGAACTTGGTTATTCAGTTATTACAGGTGGTGGCCCCGGAATAATGGAGGCAGCAAATAGAGGTGCAAAAGAGGTTGGGGGCAAATCAATTGGAATGACAATTCGCCTACCCCAAGGCCAAACAACTAACCCATATCTAACTCATCATTTAGATTTTTATTATTTCTTTGCAAGAAAAGTTTGTCTTACTTTTGCCTCAGAAGCATTTGTTTTTTATCCGGGTGGTTTGGGAACTATGGATGAACTTTTTGAAGTACTAACACTAATTCAATCTAAGAAAATTGAAGGAGTGCCTGTCTTTTTAGTTGGTTCTGAATACTGGAGAGAGCTTGATGGTTATATAAAACACTCTTTATTAGAAAGACAATTGATTGACCAAGACGACACCTCTATATACGGAATTGTGGATAATCTTGACGATGTTATTCGCACTATCAAAGGTATCCCCGTGAGAGCTTGGTTGCCGTTTGAGCATGATGGTGGATTGCCTAATGAAAATTTAGACCAAGAATGAGAGTCGCTCTCCAAACACTTTTTTGGAGCGGGCCCCGCTTCATCAATCGAAATTATAATCTCCTCGCTACGCAAAATGGATAACTCGTCCAAAGTCCTCAAACAATCCTATTTTGCTACTCAGCTCATTAATTTCTAAATTGATTCTCGCGAAACTCCAAAATAGTGTTTGGTTCGCTCTAAGGTTTATAAATTCTCGTGAGTTTCTGAAATAACTAAACCTTCGCTCTAAGAATAAAAAGAAATTAAATTATTATTAGAAGTATGAAAAAGGGTCGACGCGCAATGCGTCGACCCTTTTCGTTTGCCGATTTCTTCTACATCTCTCTCATGGACACGGCACCACCGATTCCGAGAGGCTCTTCCGTGTCTGGGAGAATCGCTCTCGGAAAACGCGCCCTCACACTGACTTCTTCGCCACCAGTGTGAACGCTTGGATAGCCATCCACATTCGTGATATGGAAACGAACCTTGGTGCCAGCAGGAGTGAATGAAAAGTGCCCCCCACGATAAATCTTGAGAAGCTTCGTTTCAGACACGATGGTCACCTGATGGGTACCATTCCTGATGTGATCCGTTGACTGCCCACGGGCGACGCAGAAAACACCAGTGTTTTCCATGATGCGAAGCGGGTGGTGCGTCCGAATCGTGCCATCCGTTGTGAAAGGAATGGCGGGCTTCCCTGGCTCAGCCACGTTTCGAGACGAGACCAAAACAAGGATTGCTCCAGACGGATCGTTGGCCTTTGGGCTGACGAGTTTTCCGTCCACAATTGATGCCCGCAAAACCTTGCTACCGCTCATGGCTGGTTTGTCGTCCCCACTGACGGGGACAAAAACCTGCTTACTGCGGTCCTGAGGTGAATGATTTCCGATGATGACTCCGTCTTCCGACGCGAGAAAACCATCGATGAACGTAGGCCCGCTCTGTGGCGGAGTGCTACTTAGAACCAATCTCCAGCACTGCAAAATTCTTCTCCTGTGGGTTTAATTTTAGAAATCGGAACGAACGAAATGTTCCTTTGTTAATATAACCCATATTTTACACAAAAGCAAATAGCTGAAAAATGGCTTGGATTAGGTATAATATCCCTATAACATCATGAAAAAATTAGTAAATATTTTCGACAAAATTGAGGACAAAGTACGTGGAGCACTTTCCCATCACCCATTTATCTATGCGTTTGTAGGGGCAGTAGGAGTTGTCCTTTTATGGAGGGGTATTTGGCATACAGCTGATGCAATATTTTATACATCGGGATTGGCTTCATCCACTAGCCAATTTTTGGATGGCCCCCTCTCAATCTTACTTGGTTCAATAATACTTTTAATAACTGGAGTTTTTGTATCTCATTTTGTATCTAATAGACTTATCATTTCTGGACTAACTGGTGAGAAAAAATTAACAGATAAAACTCTGGACGAGATACAAAAAGAAGAGGAAGAATTAAAGAAGTTGGAGAAAAAAGAAGTGGAAGAATTAAAAGGATTTGAAAAAAAAGTAGAGGCAACACTAAATAAAATAGAAGCGGATATTTCAGAAATTAAACAGGAACTTAAATAAAAAAACCGCCCCGATAAGCTCGGGGCGGTTTTTTTATTTGATTGTTTTTTACTGTCTTCCAAGAAGTTTTTTATATGTAAACCTCCCGATTGGAAGATATGCAACCGAAAGAGCGGAAACCAAAAGAAGAAGTTCAAATTCTGAAGCGCCAAAACCATGCGAACCTTTCACAAAGGCTATTGCAGCCACCATAATTGCCACGAAGAACCAAGCAATGAGGGTTGTCCAAACACCCAAAAGCATCAAGATTCCTCCTAAAAATTCTACAAGAGCAACAACATACGCAAAAAGTGCAGGGATACCTATTGACCCAAAAAACTGAATGGTGCCAGCCATATCATCAAGCTTGAGCCATCCGTGGCGAATAAAAATAATAGCGATAACTAAACGAATTAAAAAATCTGCTACATCGTGATTGTCTTTGTTGTAATACTTTTGCATAAAAAAATAATTTTAAATTTTAATTTGTAAATTATAACTCATAAAAAATATTAAAAAATACAAAAGGAAACGCCCAGCGAGTTTCTCGCTGGGCGTTAATGGAGCTTCTCAGAGCTCCTTATAAGGAACTGAACCCTTCTCTAACTTGAACCGTTCGAAATAGAGGTTTCCAATGCATCCTCTACTTCTGCAACGAGATCAAGAAATCGAGCGGTTCGCTTGGTGGAATGGTCCCTATGAAACGGGAGATCCACCGGAATGTGACGAACGATGCGCCCTGGGTTTGGCGCCATGATGTAGATGTTGTCGGCCAAAAAAACCGCTTCTCTCTCATCATGCGTAACGAAAATAACTGTGGATTCTCGGGACTCCCAAAGCCCGGCAAGCATTGCTTGCATCTGACGCCTTGTGACCGAATCAAGGGCACCGAATGGTTCGTCCATAAGAACGATATTCGGGTTAGCCACCAAACTTCTTGCAATGGCCACTCTTTGAAGTTGGCCACCAGAAAGTAGTGGGGGTTTTGCAAACTTGTGTTCGTGACCCGCAAGACCAACTTCTTGAATCATCTTGAGAGCACGCTCCACTCGTTCTTTACGGGGAACCCCGTGAATTTCAAGTGGGAGCATCACATTTTCGAGTACGGTCATCCACTCGAATTGTGAATACTGTTGAAATACCATGCCAACCACATCTTCCTTCTTCCTCAACTGGCCATTGAGGAATACCGTTCCATCGCTTGGCTGTTGAAGGCCTGCAATGTAACGGAGGATAGTGGATTTTCCACAACCCGATTTGCCTAAGATGACATCAAACTGACCTTGGTGAGGTTTGTCCTGAACAAGGTAGTTGAGGCCATCAATGACAACCGTTTCGGTGCCATCGGACTTCTTGTAAGTCTGACGCACCGCGCGAAGCTCAATAAGATCTTTGAGGTCTTCGCGTTTTGTGAATCTGATGTTGTCCATTTAGCGCCCCCCATTTGCGTACTTGTGTGGGAAGAGCCATCGATCCAACTTTCTGAAGAGAAAATCTTGAATGATTGCAATGAACACAATCACTCCGAGAATCGCGAACACCTTGTCGACCCTGCTTTGACGGCTGGCCGTATAGATGAGCGCGCCCACACCACCATCATTGATGTTAATGATTTCAGCGATGATGATATAGGTCCACGAAATCGGAACCAACACTCTGATGTCGTTAGACAACCAAGAGATAACGACTGGCCAATACACCTTTGTGATTGTCTGCCAATTGTTGGCTCCGAGAGTCTTGATGGTATCAAGGTGTACTTGCAACACATCGTCAATCCGTTGGACGACAGTGGGAAGCAAATAAACCAAAATACCCAGAGTGAGAAACTGCACCTTCATTTGCGTTTCGATACCGAACCACAAAATGAATAGTCCGATAACCGCCGTGAGTGGCAAGAATCGCATGGCATCAAGGACTCCATGCAAAACTGCACGCACGGGTGGAATGAGTCCCACCGCAAAACCGATCGGAATTGCAATGAGTATCGCTTCCACGTAACTCCATGCATTGAGCATAACGGAATAAAACACGTTTCTCGAAAGATGATTCTCGAAAAACATTTCCGGAAGTGCCGTCACAACCCTTACGGGTGACGGCATGATGCTGGGACGCATGAGATGAAGCACATCTGTGAAGATCCACCAGTTGAGGAAAAACAGTGCCCAGCAAACTGCCAAGAGCACAAACTTTTTCCTCCCCGTATAAGACCCCCTGAGCTCAAAGCTCATTCTTTGTTCCTCCTTGCTAGAAGAAG
>CAYNNE010000022.1:0-10681 GCA_964398725.1 uncultured Candidatus Saccharibacteria bacterium | reverse complement strand
ATCTTACCTCCGTGTTTAATAAACTTACGAGTTGGTGAAAATTCGCCTAGTCTGTGTCCGACCATGTCTTCTGTAACGAAGACTTCCACATGATCCTTACCGTTGTGCACTCCAAAGGTGTAACCAACCATTTCAGGAGAAATTTGAGAATCTCTTGCCCATGTTTTAATAATCCCAACTTCTGCGGGTTTTTTACCTCCTATTTTTTTTAGGAGTTTTTCATAAACATATGGACCTTTTACGGATGATCTTGTCATTTTTCTTCTCTTTGAAACGAAAAAGCTCGGTAAGAGCTTGGCGAAATACTATAGCAGAAAGGGGCGAAACGCAAGCGTTTCGCCCCTCTTGGAAGCACGAACATCAGCTACGCCGATATACGTACTCCCCTTTATCCAACTCCACATTCCACCTCCACTGCCGAGCAAGATTATCCTGGTTGCGAACCCGAGCCATTGCACGATCAAGTTCGTTAACCGCAAAGGCAATTGCCGCCCAGCCGAACGGTTTGACCCGTCCTTCGTCAGCCTTACATGGCACGAAATCCCACACGCCTCCTCGTGCTCTCTTGATTACCGAGTTGCACCCAGAATTGTTGGGATCAACCATTTTGTGCTTGCCACAGTAGAAGATGGCGTCCCACTCGCCGTCGTTGTTGTAGTCGTGACCAGTGATCCAGGATTCATCCGACTCTCCTTTGGGGTTCAAGTGAACAACCCGAAGGGAACTGCTGTCGGAATACGTGGTTTCATAGATCTCGACCTTGTACACGACATCCTCGTTCTTGAGTTCGCCGTAGTACGTGTTCGACGCGACTTCGTGCCTCGAAGAACAGGCGGACGAAACCACGACGAGCAACGCGAGAAACAACTGAAAGATTCTCATCTCAACTCCTCCAGTAAAAGCCCAAACGGGCGTAGGTGTGAATTCACAAGGTACTTCTAGCTGTTTGTATTATATCACACAATATATCAAAAAGTCAAGTACTTTCTTATCATCCAAACCAGCTTTTTGTTGAGCCATATATAAAGAAAAGGGGCGAAACGCAAGCGTTTCGCCCCTTCATTAGCTCTCACCGAGCTTTACACAGGAACTGGCTCCGGCCCCTCCTCGAAATCATCCCGAAATGGAATCCTCGGAAAGATGAAGTAGGCCCAGAAGATCATGAAGACCATCCACCCCGGAGTGACATCCATCACGAAAGAGGTGTACTTCTCCATCCAACACCTGTTGCTCTCCCTCATCATTTCATAGATGTGGTATCTGGCAGAGCTCCAGTCCGAGGTGAAAATGATTGCGATAGGCTCTTTTTGTTCAAGCAACTTCTTCGTCCTGGCATTTTCACGAGCCACTTCAGCATCGTACCAAGCCTGTGCTTCGTCCTGATGCTTGTGAAAGATGCGGTGGTACCCATCGAATCCCAACCCAGCCAACATTGGCAGGATAAAGAAAGCGACGAGTAGAATGGCTGCTGTCTTCCTTTTCATGGTACCCCCTTGGCAGTAAACCATCTATACCTGACTCTACATGCTATTATAGCACTATATAAATATTTGTCAATACCATACAAAATAGCCTTGTTGAGCCGTTATCTTCCCTTCTTCCTTTCCCATAAAGAGTAGCTTGGTATTTTTCAGCCCTCGCGTGATAAATTCCAAAATTAACGAGCGAAATAGGAAAATTCAACTGTTCGAACACAGAAAAAACACCCCAGTATACTGGAGTGTTTTTTCTGGAAGTTTTGAATTTTCCGTGAAATGAAGCGACTATAATTTTGAAATTTATTTAGCGGTAGCGAGGCTGAAAAATACCAAGCTACTCTTTATTACTTCTTCTTTCCTACTCTTCTTCTTGAAACCAAGAAAACATTTGAGTATTTCTTTGCGCGACGAGACTTCTGTCCTTTGCCTGTTGGCTTTCCATGACGAGTTCTTGCACGGCGGTGTCCTCTGCCTTGTCTTCCTTCACCTCCTCCGTGTGGGTGGTCTACTGGGTTCATAGCAGTTCCACGAACTGTTGGACGAATGCCAAGCCATCTTGAGCGACCTGCTTTTCCAAGATTTACTAAACGAGATTCAGGATTTGAAACTTCTCCCACTGTTGCCCATGCATTCTTGTGGATTTTTCTAATTTCAGTTGATGGCATTTTTATATCTACCCAATCACCATCTTTAGCTACAACTTCAGCATATGAACCGGCTGAACGAGCGATTTTTGCAACACCATCTTTTTTAAGGGAAATGTTATAGATAAATGTTCCTACAGTGAGTTTGTGGAGGGGAAGTCTATTTCCAGGATTTTCAGGTGCATTTTCTGAAGTTATAAATGTGTCCCCTACTTTTACAGAGCGAGGAATTAAAACATAACGCTTTGCACCATCTTTGTAGAAAACTAAACCAATGTATCCAGTTCTGTTTGGATCGTACTCAACTGATTTTAGTGTGTAAGGAATATCAAATTTATCATATGAAAAATCTATATCTCTAAAAAGACGCTTGTGTCCGCCACCCTTGTGCTGAACAGTAACGCGACCGTGGTGGTTTCTGCCTATACCCCTTTTAAATCCGCTTGTAAGTGATTTCTCTGGTTCATTTGTAGTTATGTGGTCCTTGAAAGGAAGGACTGTCATGTGTCTACGAGATTTTGTTGTTGGTTTAAATTTTTTCATATAATTATTTTTATACCAACTTTATGGTTTCTCCTTTTTTCAAAAACACATAAGCTTTTTTACCACGATTAGTTTTTCCTGCTTTGTTTCTTACAAAAACATTCTTTGCTAATACCCTAACCATATTCACCTTCACAGGATGCACTTTGTATTGAGCTTCAATTGCCTTCGATACGCTTCTTTTTGTAGCTGTAAGGGGCACATTAAACACAAAAACATTCTTCTCTTGAAGCATAGATGCCTTCTCGGTAATACGAGGGGATTTTAGTGTAAAAATATCTGCCCCCACACCAAATCTTGTCTTAGCCTTGTTAGCTTGAGATTTTGTTTGCTCGTTGGATTTGGTAAGGGGGTTAATTTTTGTGTTTAACTTTTTCATATTATTTCTTTGCGGTTTTCCCGCCAGTTGCTCGGGCAGGCTTTACGGCTTTTTTGACTGCTTTTTTTGCCTTTGGTTTTTCTTCTGTAACATTCTCCGCTTTTCCTTCACCAAATTTTGCATTCAAAACTTCAAAAGATTTTTCTGGATCAACCATCACTATGTATTTATATTTAAGAGCTGAAACAACATCCAGATTTCTTGTTTCCCCTATTGAAATGTTTCCAATGTTTTTTAATGCTCTCTCTGTAAGAGGATTCTTTACTGCAAACAAAACATATCCTGCATTTTCTTTCTTTCCAACTAGACCACTCATTCCTGTTCCTTTTGCAAGGGCTTTTATTACTGCCATTCCATCACGGGTTTTTCCAGCAAGTGAAAAGTTTTCTACCAAGATAATTTCGTTTGCTTTTACTTTTTGAGACAAAACATTAGCAAGAGCGGCGACTTTCATTTTCTTGTTAACTTTTCTGAAGTAATTTTTATCATTTCTTGGACCATGAGCCACTCCTCCACCAACCCATATAGGAGAGCGTGTTGAGCCGTGACGAGCGCGTCCGGTGCCTTTTTGTTGCCAAGGTTTCTTTCCTCCACCAGATACATCTCCACGGCTTTTTGTGTGAGCAATATTTGAACGAGCGCTTGATGTTTGAGAAACCACCACTTGGTGCACTAGGTCAGCATTTTTTCTAACACCAAAAAGCTTTGCTGGCATTGCAATTTTTCGCGCTTCCTTTCCTTCTTTTGTGTATACGGTTGTTTCCATCCCGAACGAAGCAGGCCGCGGTCTGTTAGATACATTTTCTTCGTTATTTTGTTTTTTAATTTGTGTTTCCATTGCTTTAGTCTTGCTTTGGTCTTTACTGCGACCGCGGCTTCGTACGGGACTACATTTCTCTAATCTCTACCATCGTTCCACGGCGACCAGGAATTGAACCGCGAATAAGAATTTCGTTTGTTTCTGGAATCACCTGTAAAACTTTTAGGTTCATAACAGTAGCATTAATGCCACCCATTCTGCCAGCCATTCTCTTTCCTTTAGGCACTTTTGAACGAAGCCCCCCTCCAATGGAACCCGGTTCTCTTTCTGAGTGTTTTTGACCGTGTGAACGAGGACCACCATGGAAACCGTGCCTTTTAACAACTCCCTGAAAGCCTTTTCCTTTGGTGATAGATGTTACTCGAACACTGTCTCCTGCTGAAAAAACAGAAACATCAATCTTTGCGCCTTTTTCTAGGCCAAGACTTTCTCCTTTCTTTCCTTTGAATTCTTTTAGAGTTTTGAAGTTGCCGAGTTCTTTTGTGTGGCCCTTTACAGCTTTTGAAAGATTTTTTGCTTTTCTTTCGCCTGTTCCCACTTGAATAGCATCATAGCCATCTTTAGTAGAAGTTGATTTTACTTGTGTAACTGTCATAGGAGAAGCAATGATTATTGTTGCAGGTTGAACACGACCATCGTTGTCGAAGATCTGTGTCATTTCCTTTTTTTCTCCTAAGATAAATTTCATTTTATTGATGCGAAACTTTGCGGAAATACTCCGCAAAGTTTCTACTCGCACATTAATCTGTCAATTACACAATCTTCACGTCAATCATCACTCCCGAAGGAAGAGAAAGATTGGTCAAAGATTCAATCAATTTTGGTGTTGGGTTCAAAATATCAATTAATCTCTTGTGAATCCTCATCTCAAATTGCTCTCGCGCATTTTTATAGACGAAGGCCGAGCGATTAACTGTGTATTTTTTGAACTCAGTTGGTAGTGGTATCGGACCATGCACTTGTGCATCAAAGCGCAAAGCTGTGTCGATAATCTGCTTCACTGAAACATCCAAGATTTTGTTTTCATATGCGCGCACACGAATTCTTAGGCGCGATACTACTGCATCATCTTTTTTAGAAGATTTCTTTGGTGTTTCTGCTTTTTTTGCTTTTGGTGCCATGTAAGGAACTTATTTTTTCTTAAGCTACAATTTTTGTAACAACACCAGCACCTACTGTCTTACCACCCTCACGGATAGCAAATCTTTGTTTCTCTTCAAGGGCAACTGGAGCAACAAGCTTTACCTTAAAGGTAACTGTGTCTCCTGGCATTACCATTTCAACCCCTGCTGCAAGAGTAACCTCTCCTGTTACGTCTGTTGTTCTTACATAGAATTGAGGTTTGTATCCAGAGAAGAATGGAGTGTGGCGACCACCTTCTTCCTTCTTCAAAATGTATACTTCTGCTTCAAATTCTGTGTGAGGAGTTACAGAGCCAGTTTTTGCTAGCACTTGTCCACGAGTAAGATCTTCTTTCTTTGTACCGCGCAATAGAATACCTGCGTTGTCTCCGGCCATACCTTCTTGAAGATTCTTATTGAACATTTCAATACCAGTAACAGTTGTCTTTGCTGTATCTTTCAATCCAACAATTTCAATTTCTTCACCAACCTTTAATCTACCTCTTTCAATTCTTCCGGTTGCCACTGTTCCACGGCCTTCAATTGAGAAGATGTCCTCAATAGGCATAAGAAATGGTTTGTCTACCTCTCTTTCAGGAATTGGAATGTAAGTATCAAGAGCATTTACAAGCTCCATGATTCCCTTTGCATATTCATCATTGTTGTCTGCTGACTCCAATGCTTTAAGTCCTGAACCACGAATAATAGGAGCGTTTGCGCCATCATAACCTTGCTTGGTCAAAAGCTCGCGTACTTCCTCTTCAACCAAATCAATAAGTTCTTTATCAGGAACCATATCGCATTTGTTAAGGAAAACTAGAACCTTAGGCACACCCACTTGGCGAGCAAGAAGAATGTGTTCACGAGTTTGTGGCATCACTCCATCAGTTGCTGCTACCACCAAAACCGCACCGTCCATCTGAGCTGCACCAGTAATCATGTTCTTGATGTAGTCGGCGTGTCCAGGAGCGTCAATGTGCGCATAGTGACGAGTTGGTGTTGAGTACTCGTTGTGTGAAAGAGCAATGGTAATACCACGTGCTTTTTCTTCAGGTGCTTTATCAATACCATCAATGCCTACAACTTTTGCGCTGTAGCCATCACCTTGTCTATCAAGACATTTCAAGATAGCGGCGGTCAAGGTTGTTTTACCGTGGTCAACGTGGCCAATTGTACCTACGTTAACGTGTGGTTTTGAACGATCAAAATCTGCCATGTTAATAAATTATTAAGCTTAATATTAGATGCTAATTTTAACGCGCTTAGTCTATCGCGCGAGAGCTTGAATAGACAAAACGCACTAACTTCCCCAAATGGCTAATATACAGAAAGAAAAAAGCCACAAAGGTGGTTTGAATATAATACAGGCAGACATAAAAATTGCAATCCCGTACGAAACCGCGGTCGCAGTTTATAAATAATCCAGACTTATGCTTCATAAATAAGGGTTAAATTTAAACTTATATAAGAAACTATTTTGGTGACCGCGACCTGTTTCGTTCGGGAGCAACTACCTACCAACAGAAAAACACCCTTTCGGGTGTTTTTCTGTTTTCTCCGGATACCTATTATGCGAAGATCGCTCTGGTCTTTTTTAAAGACTAGCGTCCTTGCATTTCATCACGAGCCTTACTTATCCATTGAGAAGCAGCTTCTTGTCCGCCCAAGCCAAATGAAAGGCCGAAAGCTAGAGACAATGCAACTACAACTCCCATAAATAGGGTCTGGATAATTTGAACTCCTATTCCTAGTTGGCTTAGAGCCACCAAAAGACCGAAAATCCAAATTGCCCATCGTGACAATGTGCCTAATGTGTGAGCAGAACGAATTTCTGCTGCACGAGCTGAAGTGTTGACAATTTTCTGAACAACATCACCCACTACTCCTGCTACTAGAAGTACTAGAACTGCCACAATCACTTGTGGAAGATAACCCAATACTACTTGTGAAAGGAAAGCGTTAACTTGTGATAGACCCAAAACCTCAAATGCTGCAATAAAGAAGACTACGATAATAAACCACTTAATAAGACCGCCGATAAAGCCGCCTGAATTAAGTACCATTCCGCCTCTTCTCATCAAATCTTCTGCACCTGTTTTTCTAAGTGCTTCGTCTACGCGAATAGAACGAAAGATTTGCCATATTGCCTTACCAATAACTGAACCGATGAGCCATCCCAAGATTACAATGATAATAGCAACTACAAGATTTGGTAAAAATCTTGCAACTCCCATCCATACATCTTGGAAAGATGTTGTTAAAACATCACCCCATGTCTGCACTAACATATTGTTAACTTATGTTTATTTTAATAATTTTTGAGACCCTACCCCAAATTATACCGCTTCAATAAGCCGTATGTTTTGAATTGGGGATTTGTTGGGGACAACAATAAAAATTTTAGTTTTCTCCAAAAATGGCTAGCTTATTGAGTATTTTCTCGTGTTTGTAGTCAAAAACGTCCCTAATTAGGCGGTCATACATTCCATATCTATATAAAAACTCAGGAGTTTCAAAAGTTGCATAGCGAATTTCTCTTCCTAAAAGCGCTTCAATTGCACCAACTCCTTTATCAAAAGATGCTTTTTTTAAATTATCCCCTACAACCAAAAGATCTATTCTTGCTTCATTGTCTTCTAAAAACATTCCTGAAATTGTTATCAATTTCAAATTGCCAGCCCCAGAAAGTTTTGAAATAACTTCTTTTGGAGAAACAATATTTGCTCTATGAAAAAATTGTCTTAATGCGTCTGTCATAGAAAAACTTGGGTTTATGACCCACACAGCAATCCTCTTTTTGGCAATTTTATGATTTTTTTTGCCGTTTTTTGTAGAAATCTCTCTAAAACTACTTTTTTTCTTTAAAAAACCCAGTTTTTCTAAATAATCTACGGCGTTTTTAGTCCATTCAAAGTTTGTATGTATTTTTGAAGCTATTTCTTCCTGGGATAAACTCAGGTTGTCGTTAAAAAGAAACAAACGAAGCACCTTTACCGTAGCTTCTCCTCCAAACAATTTTTCTAGTATTGCATCAGACATTGATACTGCGGATTTTAGTCAGATTATTAATATGTGCAAGTGTTTAATTGAAAAGGGGCGCGAACAGCAATGTTCGCGCCCCTTTCTCCCTTGGTTGAAACTAACCCTTCTCGTTCGGCGTTATCGTCACCAGTGTGACGAAGCGCTGATTCGGCCGGTTCGAGAACCTCATGGTGATAGTCTCGATGCCAACCGTACCCTTCGAACGAAGATCGAAGTTGATGAACCAGTAGAGTGGCCCTCCCGGATAGTAAGTTCCCCTGAATACCGAGATGCCGACATTCTGCATGAGACCATTCTTGAATTCAATCGTGGGCGTCGGTGGCGCCTCTGAGAGGTCCAGCACTGGCAACGACACGCCGGTGACCAACTGCCCACCGACATTGACCGAAAGTGGGTACTGGTCGTTCACCTGCTCCTGGGGAGCTTGCGGCGCGATGATGTTCTCTGTGATGCAAGCCGTGAGCGAGAGCGTTGCAAGACACAGCAACAGAATCCTCTTCATGTGTCGGTTCCTTTGAGGGAGTGTTTTGGTACTACTACATACATAGTAGCACCATTTATAATGTATGTCAAGCAATCAAAAAAAGGTACTACTCCATTGACAACATAATAAAAAATGTGATAGTGTTTTTTTAGAACTCACCTGGAAACGGAGGTTATTTTGGAAGCAGGGTCTGAGGTTGACAAGTTGGCTGACAACTTGGCCAAGGTAATAGTCGGTGTTATTTTTGGTCTAATAGTTGGCCTTGTGATAACACTCGTCTATTCCATTTTGCCAGGAGAAAAAAACCTCACAGATCTAGTGGTGAGGGTGGCAATCATCTACACTGTTATCCCCTTGTTGGAGATTATTACCAAAGGTGTAGACTCTCTGCATAAAAACGCAACCCTCTTCCTTGCTGAAATGATGACCGCCTACCTTGTAGTGTTGTTTTTCTTTGGTTAAAACGAAGCCGCCACGCATCATATTGCGTGGCGGCTTTTCCGTTTTTGAAATAAGTAAAACTTATTTTAGTGTTACTTTACCTCCTGCTTCTTCTATTTTTGCCTTTAATGCATCTGCTTCTTCTTTCTTCATATCTGGTTTAAGTACTGAAGGAGCAGCGTCCACTAGGTCTTTTGCTTCTTTCAAACCTAATGCCAATACTTCCTTAATTACTTTGATAACTGCAATTTTATTTGCGCCACCATCAGTGAGTTCTACTGCAAAAGAAGATTTTTCTTCTGCCGCTGCTGCACCTGCTACTGGAGCTGCTGCTACTGCTGTAGCTGAAACTCCCCATTTCTCTTCAATTGCTTTTACAAGCTCATTGAGTTCAATCACACTCATCTTTTCTACCGCTTCAATTAATTGATCTTTTGTCATGATTTTATTTTTCCTTGGGCGAGCAAAATTTATTTTGCTTTAGCCTTAGCCACCTCTCCAAGCGCGATAGCAAAGCGCTGTATAGGTGAATTGATAATGTTTACGAACATTCCACGAAGAGTATGAAGGTCTGGAATTAATGCAATTCCTTCCATCTCGCTCTTGTTCATATACTTGCCATCAAAAATTCCTCCAAGAATTTTTACTTGTTCAGGAAATTTCTTTTGAAATCCGAATATCCCTCTAGCTGGGGCAACCAAATCCTCGCCATAAGCGATTGATAGCTCTCCCGTAAGCTCTGGAGTCTCTCCTTCAGGTTTTAAGCCTTCTAGGGCCTTTCTGATGAGAGTTTTTTTAGCAACCGTGTAAGACACAGCTTCTGTTTTAAGAGCGCGTCTCAAATTTTGCTGTTCACTCACCGGAAAACCCTTCGCGTTTACAAACACCAAAGATTTAGCGCTTTTTAAAACGCTTTCAAGATTTTTTAAGATTTCTCCTTTTTTTTGTTTTGTTAATGCCATTGTTTTAGTTCCTAAACTAAAAAATCGACCTTGTAAGGGCCGAGATTGAGAAAAGAAAATGTTAAAAACATTTTCGCCTCGGTGGGTCTTCTGTCCTTAGACCGCCCACTGTCTTTAGCCTTACAGAAGGTACTCTACAGAAAAAAATATAAAAAAACAAGGCGCCCCGAGTATACGGGGCGCTAGCTATTTACTTCACGTGAGCAGAACCATCTTAATCTTGAGGTCAAACCACAAAAGATTCGGTTTTTCCTCAATGGCCTCGAGCCTAACCGGAATCTTTCGTGTCTCAAGAATTCTGTTGACCGAAATCATGGTCATAGCTGAAAACTTGAGCGGATGAACAATAGTTGAAAGTTCTCCCACAGACACGGGCTCACCAAGCGATTCCGCAAGTCTGAGAAGCATTTGCAGAAACGACTCAGACCATTCGCCTTTGGTTATTTCCGCCTTCACTTCATCTTTGCTCATCAATTCCTCCTAGTGTGCAGTCTAAAAAGTAATCTACTCCTAAAAAAATTTATTACAAATACAAAAAACTCCCTTTCGAGAGTTTTTTGTTTTATTTACGAGATTCAATAATTGTCGTCGCCACATTTGGAGGCACAATTGCATAGTGATCAAACTCCATGTTTGCAGAGCCACGGCCCTCTGTCATTGAGCGAAGGGTTGTTACATATCCAAACATTTCTGAAAGAGGTACTTTTGAACGAATAACGTTTAATTCTAGCATATCTTCGGTTACTGACCCTTGTACACGGTTTGAT
>CAYNNE010000021.1:0-10742 GCA_964398725.1 uncultured Candidatus Saccharibacteria bacterium | reverse complement strand
TATTTTCATAATGGGGTTTTCTTCGCCTTGTGAATTTTGAGACAACCCAAAAATTATTTTATCTACACGACCCTCCAAAACAAGCGTCGCTATTTTTGATATCGCGCTTTCGTTGTTTTCAATAACTTCTTTTGGAAAGGCAAATGTGCCCGTTTCGTCTGAAACAGAAATTCCTATTTTTTTATCTCCAAAATCTATACCGAGTAATCTCATGCTGCTTCGTCCAAAATTTCTCCATTACCCTCCTCTCTTATTTGTTTTAGAGCATCTTCTAAAGAAATAAATCCCTCTTCATTAACCACAAATTCACCCTCACCAGATTCTTCTGGGGTTCTTCTTTTTGTATCTAAATTATTTGTGTCTACATCCCCTGTAGGAAACTCAAAACCTTTCATAGTTATGCAAATTATACCGCACACTTACTTTGATGTCTTTGCCTGTTGCATATTTATCAACCACAACAGCTAAATGATACTAAAGTAAGTGTGCGGTTATACACTAAGCACCGTGTGAAAATGGAGAAAGTTGTCTGTTTACCAATATAAAAGTAGTTCTTCTTGGTAATTCTTTAAGTTGTTTAGCCCCTACATAAGTACAAGTGCTTCTAATCCCACCTAAAATTTCTTCTACTGTTTTTGAGACCGAGCCTTTATATGAAACCAGTATCTTTTTGCCTTCAGAGGCCCTATATTTCGCTTTTCCACCACTATGTTTTTCCATTGCTTCCATTGAGCTTGAACCATAATGTTCTACAAACCTCTCTCCGTTTTTTTCTATAATCGCCTCTTCGCCCTCATCGTGCCCCGCAAGCATTCCTCCCACCATCACAAAATCTGCCCCAGCACCAAATGCTTTTGCAATGTCTCCTGATGAACGACATCCGCCATCTGCACAAATTAGTCCCTTGAGGCCGTGCGCCGCGTCAGCGCATTCAATGATGGCTGAAAGTTGTGGGTAGCCAACCCCAGTCACAATTCTTGTGGTGCAAACCGTGCCCGGACCAATACCAACCTTTACAATATCGGCGCCAGATAAAATTAACTGCTCCGTCATATCACCTGTCACTACATTCCCAGCCATTATTATGCTTTCCTTTGTAAGGCCACGAACCTCTTTCACAAAATCTACAAATTTGCCTGTATAGCCATTTGCGACATCAATACAAAGCAATGTTGGAGCTCCATATTTTTTTATATATTTTTTTAGAAAATTTTTATCTTCTTCGCGAACACCAATTGTTATGAATGCAAATTTTTTATCAATTGCTTTTAAATCTTCTAACTTGTGATGTTTATAAAGAGCAGTAATTAATTTGTTTTTCCTTAATGCTTTCATCATTGAAACAGTCCCCACTCCATCCATATTGGCAGCAATAATAGGAACACCGCTCCAAGTTTTTCTTGAGTGTGGAAATTTAAACTCTCTTTCTAAACTTACCTCCAATCTACTCGAAAGAGTACTTCGTTTAGGACGAATGAGTACATCTGCGTAATCTAACTTTTTCTCATTCTCTATTCGCATGCGGAGGGGGAGAGATTCGAACTCTCGATACCTTTCGGTATAGTAGTTTTCAAGACTACCGCACTAGGCCTCTATGCGACCCCTCCGCAAGGCATTCTAGCAAACTACTGATATATACAAAAGAATCATTTATTTCTGTTTTTTTAACCAACTCTTTTCCAGAAAACCAAAAAGAATCAAACGGTTTCTGAACTTTCAACTTTAAATTTGCGAGCCACAAAATAAAGATAAATTATCTCTACAATGCCAAAGAGGTTGATTATTAAGATGGCGGTAAACCAACCCTTATGCCCTATGCGAGCTGATTGCCATAAAGCCAATGCCTTCCAAACCAAAGACCAAAGAATAAGTAATACTAATAAAATAGGATGCTCGTTTGCAAAACTTTGAATTGTGATTAAATCGTTAAACATATCTATATTGTATCAAAAAGTGTGCTGCTTGCCCGTTAACTTTTTAAGGAATTTAAAAAGTTTATAGGGTAAAATATATGTAATGGCAAAGAAAGATCTTTTCATTGAATGGGAAACTCTGGAACATCCAATTAAAGAACGTGGGTCTGATTGGTTCATTTCTGTGATAATTGTGGCTTTTGCGGCAGCGGTGAGTGCTATTGTTCTTCAAAACTATATGTTTGGTGTTCTTATAATCGTGGGAACCTGTGCCCTGCTTTTACACGCAGCAAAAATTCCTAAAACAATAGATGTGAGAATTTACGAAAAAGGCATCTTGGTGGACACAATGCTTTATCCATTTGAATCATTACGTTCCTTCTACGTAAATGAACATGAGGGCAGACTTTTTTTGCGTACAAAAAAAATTTTCTTGCCCGTTCTTATCTTACACTTAGAAAATACTGATTTTGATGAAGTGAGAACTCTCTTGATAAAAAGTCTACCCGAAGAAGAAATTGAAGAATCTTTTTGGGAAAAATTGACTGAACATTTAGGATTTTAGAAAATAAAAAATACAATACAAATCGTATTTCACTCACTGGTGCTCCCAGTAGGAATCGAACCTACATTTTAACTTCCGCAAAGTTATGTCCTATCCATTGAACGATGGGAGCAATAAATACAAGCTTACAACCTAAATCTTTTTGCTTCCAGTTTATTATTGTGCTTTCTTAACTAGTTTAGAAAGTCTAGATTTTTTTCTAGAAGCTGCGTTTGGCTTTATAACTCCCTTCTTGGCAGCTTTGTCTATTGCTTTTTGAACGGTTGCAAAATATCCACGCGCTTCTTTGGCATTTTTGTCATCTAAAAGCTTTTTGAGTTTTTTAACAACAGTTTTTAACTCCGCTTGTCTGCGGTCATTAAATACTTTCTTTCGCAAAGAGACTCTGTGTGCCTTTGCGGCTGATCTTGTAATTGGCATTCGGCTACTCTACGGACTTTGGGGTAAAAAATCAAGTATTTACTCAAAGCTTACGGCTTGGGGCTTTAAGCTGTATTATATGTTTATGATTGGCTTCCTAGAGGGCAAGGTTATAGAAAAAAGAGCTTCCCAAGTGCTTATTTTGGTAAACGGTGTGGGATATAAGGTTTCTATACCACTTTCTATTATTGATTCCCTAAAAGAGGGCTCTACTGCATCGCTTTTTACCTATTTGGCGGTGCGAGAAAACGCCCTTGATTTGTATGGTTTTGAAAAGGCAGAAGACCGCTCTCTCTTTGAGCTTTTATTAACGGTTTCTGGAATAGGCCCCAAAACTGCACTTTCCGTGATGAACACCGCAAGTAAAACTCAAATAGAAAAAGCAATAGTTGAAGAAAATCCATCATATTTAACAAAAGTGGCTGGCGTGGGTAAAAAGTTGGCAGAAAAAATAGTTTTGGAGCTTAAAGGAAAAATATTTGCTTCAGAGCATCACGAAAAAGGTGGTGATATTGAAAGTGATGTGGTTGACGCGCTTATCTCTCTTGGTTATTCTCAAAAACAAGCGCGAGACGCTGTGCGAGATATGCCCAAAAACATAACTGGGGCTAGTGAAAAAATAAAATTTGCTTTGAAAAATCTGAATTCACCCCCACACTAACTTTACGAAACAATATGAAAACTAAAACAAGCAATAAATACATAGTGAATAAAACTCTCGGCAACACTACCCCGAATAGGGGTCTGCTATTCGCAGACGTGTTGCTTGGTCGATTATCAGTAAAGTTAGTGTGGGGGTAAATGCTAAATAAAGTTTTTGACACAATAAGACCACTAATACCGAAATCTGTATTTAGATTTTTTCAACCCATATACCATTTTTTATTGGCTCTTTTGGGTGCTGTTATTTACGGATTCCCCTCAAGAAAAATAAAAGTGGTTGGAATAACTGGCACAAAGGGAAAAACTTCAACCACAGAATTTATAAATGCAATTCTTGAAGCCTCTGGGCAGAAAACTGCCGTTTTAAACACAATTCGTTTTAAGGTAGGAGAAAATTCTCGCCCAAATATGTACAAAATGTCTATGCCTGGAAGATTTTTTGTACAAAAATTTATTGCGGATAGTGTAAAAGAAAAATGTGATTGGATAGTAATGGAAGTAACGTCTGAAGGCATCCGCCAATTTAGAAATTCTTTTATAAATTTTGATGTTGGAATTTTTACAGGCATTGAACCCGAGCATATTGAGTCTCATGGCTCTTTTGGAAATTATTTGAATGCAAAACTTAAGTTTGCTCAGCAATTATCAAACTCATCTAAGCGACCAAGAGTAATGATTGCTAATTGTGATAGCGAATACGGAGAAAAATTTTTGAAATATGATTTTGAAGAAAAAATTTCATTCCATTTGACGGATACAAACCTCGTGCCAGAGATTCCGGGAGATTTTATGGTGCTAAACGCCGGCCTTGCTGAAGCTTTTGCAAAAACACAAAAGATTTCGCACGAAATGATTGCTTTAGGAATTGCTTCTGTTAAATCAATTCCGGGGCGTGTGAAATTTGTAAAAGTCTCTGAAAAACAGAATTTTGATGTTGTGGTGGACTATGCCCACACTCCGGGCTCGCTTGAGGGCCTCTATAAAACCTTTATTTCTAGGCGTAAAATATGCGTTCTCGGCAATACTGGCGGTGGCCGAGATACTTGGAAGCGTCCCATTATGGGCGAGATTGCTTCACGCAATTGTGATGAGGTAATACTCACAAATGAAGATCCTTACGATGAAGACCCTGAACAAATTGTAAAAGACATGACTAAAGACATGGTGAAGAAACCTGAAATAATAATGGAGCGCCGTACAGCAATTGCTCATGCGATTTCAAAAGCAAAATCGGGTGATATTGTTTTAATAACTGGCAAGGGCACTGATCCGTATTTAATGGAAGCAAACGGTAAAAAAACTCCATGGAGTGATGAAAAAGTTGCACAAGAAGAATTAGAGAAGATTTTTAAATAGAAAGAGCGACGCTGTGTTACTAGCGTCGCTCTCAATTTTGCACCTACTGGTTTAACCGTACCTCATGAAATCTGGGTCCCAGTGATCAGGATGACTGGTGGGTAGCACGAACCTATAGAACTTGTAGCGTTGGAGCCCCCACCTACGACTGAGCGAATCGAAGCCCTTGTTCACCAACTTGGAGACAAAGACCACGACAACCATCGTCGTGATAACGGAAACGGCGATGGAGGCCCAGGACATCTCTTCTCCCCCAGACTTGAAGAACGTGAGGAGAAAGAACCAAACCGTGAGCCCCCACACCTGAGGAATGGTCACGCACAGAATCTGTAGCAGAACGTTACAGATTCTCTTCGGAAGATTAATGGTTGCCTTCATTGGACGCCTCTGGCTTAGGTTCGTTGGGAATGTTCTTATCTGTTGGGTATAATAGCATATTATAATATCTATGTCAATAGCTAGAAAATGGCCCTATTAAGTGCTAGATTGGCCTCAAATGCCCGAACTTCCTGAGGTCCAAACAACGGTTGATGGTTTAAATAAAACTGTAGGAGGTAAGAAAATCTTAGATGTTTGGACAGAATACAACTCCCCTTTTTATGTAGGTAAAGATAATATAAAAAATCCCTTATTTTTTAAAAAGTTTAAAAAAGCAATTGTTGGAACAACAATAAAAAAATCCGTGCGAGTTGGGAAAAATGTTTTGATAGAACTTTCAAATAGAAAAACAATTCTTATTCATATGAAAATGACGGGGCATCTTATGTATGGAAAATATAAATTTGAAAACAATACTTGGGTGTCTGCAGAAAAAAATTCTCCTCTTTCAGATCCATTTAACAGATTTATTCGTTTGATTTTTATTCTCTCCGGCGGAAAGCAATTGGCTTTTTCTGATATGCGTAAATTTGCGAAAGTAACTTTGATTGATACCGGAAAATACACTGAAGATAAAGAGCTGGCGCATTTAGGAATTGATGCGCTTCAAATAGATTTTAAAAAGTTTAAGGAATTAATAATAAAAGAAAAAAGGCCAATCAAACAAGCGTTGATGGACCAAGAAATAATCGCTGGGGTTGGCAATATTTATGCCGATGAATGTTTGTGGCTTGCTGGAATTCATCCTCAATCAAACCCATCAAAAATCCCCGATAAAAAACTGAAAGAGCTTTTCACCGACATGCAGGCGGTTTTAAAAAAGGGAATTAATTTTGGCGGAGATTCAATGTCTGATTATAGAAACATTTACGGAGAGAGGGGCGAGTTTCAGAATAAGCATAACGCTTACAGAAAAACAGGCGAAAAATGTGGGAAACGCGCCTGCAAAGGAACTATAAAAAGGGTGCTGGTAGGAGCCAGAGCTTCGCACTTCTGCCCCGTGCACCAACAATTATTCAAGTAAGATAGACAGATGCTACATCCACTAATAACAATAATATCCATTTGTTTTATGGGAAGTGCCGCCCTAATTCCGGTAATGTATTTGGGAATTAAAGGCGAAGATTCGCTTACCTTTATTATAATCACAGCAATATTTGGTACATTTTTAACTGACGTTTTTTGGATGTGGCTTGCAAGAAAACTAGGGCAAGAAAAGGTGGAGCGAATTTGGATAATTAAAAACAATCTTGATAATTTTAGAAAAATAGAATCGTCAGTTAAAAAGCATGGTGTAAAAATGTTGTTTTTTTCAAAATTTATACAGGGCGCCGGCATTGCAAGCCAAGTAGCTGCTGGGGTTTTTAAAATATCTTGGGTAAAAGCTATTTCAGCAAATTTTTTGGGGGCTGTATCTTGGACTACAATTGTTTACTTTTTGGCAAAAAGTGCCTCGTCTTTATCTATTCTTGAAGAAAACATAACGGCTATAAAATTTGGCTTTATATTAATTTTTATTATGTTTCTATTATTTAATGTTTTTTATTATTTCAAAAATAGAAACTCCGAAAGCCACAGAAACATTTAAAGATTCTTTTTCGCCTTTCATTGGTATTTCTATAATTTTATCTACCTTTGATAAAACATTTTTTGGTATTCCATCAACTTCATTTCCAACAATTAGCGCAAAATTATTTTTAGGATTTGTTTTTCTTCTATAATCAACCGCCTTCTTGTTTTGCTCTAGTGCAATAATTTCAAAGTGCTCTCTTTTTAATTTTTTTAAAAGCATTCCGATATCTTTGCAATTTTCCACTTGCACATTCTTTTCAGCGCCTAGAGAGGCTTTTACAAATTTTTTATTTATTCTTCCAAATCTGTCTAATGGGCCGGGGGTTGTCCCAACACAATACATTTCTTTAACGCCAGCACATTCAGCTGTGCGACAAATCGCCCCTGCATTTTCAGAAGATCTTAAGTCAAGTAAAACCACAGCTATTCTATTCACTTTTGGTGTCATTGTGCGTTAATATACACCAATGCTAAACCCTTTTCCCGACTTACTTTCTTTCGGCCTAGTGGCGCCTTTAATACTTAGAGTTGTTATTGGTATTATTTTTATAAATACTGGGTATTTAAAACTTTCTAAAGAAAAAAGAAGGTGGGCAATATTTCTAAACGCCATCAGAATAAAGCCAGCCAAACAATTAGTTCTACTCCTTGGATTAATTGAAATGGTTTGTGGGGTTTTCTTAATAGTAGGATTTTCTACTCAATATGTGGCACTTATACTCCTTGTGTTGACCATAAAAGAGTGGTTTGTGGAGTATAGGGAGGATGTTTTGGTATCAAGAGACATCGTGTTTTACACCCTAATTGGCACCATCCTTCTTTCTCTTTTATTCACCGGCGCTGGTTTTATAGCTTTTGACCTTCCTCTTTAGAGCTTGAAGCGTTAAGCTTTAACCTGTAAGCTTTTGGAAATCCGCCCGTACCTGCCCGACTGAAGTCGTTCAGGCGGGGCTCAGTTTATAATTGAGTAGGTATGAAATATTTTGTGTATGTTTTACAAGATTCAAGGGGGAAATTATACAAAGGGCTCACAAATAATTTATCGCGCCGTCTTTCAGAACATAAATCTGGACAAACACGTTCAACAAAATATTTAATAAACCCTCGTATTGTATATACAGAGGAATATGATAGTTTTGAGCAAGCCCGTAGTAGAGAGGTATACCTAAAGACCGCTGCGGGCAGAAAGTTTCTAAAAACAAATATCCGCCCGTAGCTCAGTCGGTAGAGCAGCTCCCTTTTAAGGAGAGGGTCGCAGGTTCGATTCCTGCCGGGCGGACAATTAAAGACATATTAATGAAACCGCACCTAATATTAGTCCATTCATTCCCAACCAATAGCGTACTGCTTCACGGGTTGGAAGAATTTTTGGCTGATTTTTTTACAGTACACTTTATTGATTTACCTGGTTTTCACAAAAATAGCCCCCCTTTAGAGGGAACGATTACTTTAAAAAAGTTTTCAAAATACCTTGACCAACAAATTTCGGCTCTGAATGTAAAAGAGTACATCGTTGGAGGGGTATCTTTTGGTTTTTTAGTTGTTAATAATGCAAAACTAGATAATAGATGTAAGGCCATATTGGCTATGGAACCATTTGTAAATACGGAGTGTTTAAATATTTCAGTATTAAATCAGCAAAAATATTTAACTATCTCTACTCTACTGAAACTAGCATCTGTGCTTGGTTTGGAAAAACAAATATGGAAATCAAGTAAGTTTAATTCGTACTTACAAAAAGAGTCCGACTATTCCAAGGAGCGTGTAGACACCATAATTGAGCAGATAGACTGTAAAACTTTTTTTGCGGTCGCTGGCCTGTTAATGACCTATAAGAAAAATCCTAAATTTCATAATTTACCTCATTTTTTAATCGGAAATTTTGCAGATAAAACAATTAATTTTGATAGAGTTGTTGAGGTGTTTATAAAAAATCTACATGAATTACATGTTGCTTCTGAACCAATCGATCATTACCCAAAAGATTTAACAAAAAACTACTTTAAAACCAGAATACCGGAAGACCATATTCATCGAATGTTGGCATGTATAGAGGGTTAAAACTAAATACTCAAAACAAATTTTTCTAAAAGTATTTCCCAATCCTCGCCCTGTCGAGCTGAAACCACCATTTCAGTAAGATTTTGGGAAATTTTTTCTATTTCCCCATCTTTATACTTGGCCACTCCACTCTTTGCTTTGCTATATACAAAAGGGCTTATTCCAGCACTCACCGCCGAATTATATTCTTTTGAAAGCGCCAACATCTTCACTCCCCAAAAAATTATGCGATGCACATCAAACTCCAAGTCCACTCCCTCGCTAAGAGCCCTTTGATACAAAATCCAAAACTTTTTTTTATCTCTTTCAAACAACGCGTCAGTGAGAGCAAAAACATTAAAAGGTTTTTCTTCTATCTTTTTACCAGCCCTTAAAACATGTTCTGCTTCTTTTTCTAATTTCTCTGTTGCCTTACTTTCTTCATCTTCAATAAAGATAATTAAGTTTGGGGTTTCTTTTAGTTTTTTTATGTTTTTAAAAATTTCTTCTGGTTCTAATTCCGAAACAACGTGGTCTATAAAAAATATTTCTTTTTCAACAAAAAGTCCTCGTGTTTGAACAACCTCATCAATAGAATTTGACTCCCAAGAAGTTGGGTCAATTGAACGAATCTCATCGGTACTGCTTAGAAGCTTCTTGTTGGCAAGATTTTTTTTAATTTCTCCTCTTGTGTATCCATAGGAAATTAAAATCATATTGGTTTCATTTCATCAAAACGATTACCGATATATGCATTAGCAGTAATTGGCACTCCGTGCGTTTTATCAAATGGCACAACATTCTCCATTATTGAAAGGATTTTGGGGGCAACTTTTTTTATTACCTCTTCGTCAGCTTCAAAAACCATTTCGTCGTGAATTTGAAGCATCAGGTTCACTTTGTTTTTTAAATTTTCTTCTTCTAAGTATTTATCTATATGAACCATTGCTAGCTTTGCAATGTCTGCTGTGGTGCCTTGAATTGGCGCATTAATAGCCATTCTTTCAGCTCCTGCACGAATAAAAGGAATCTTGGAACGTAGACCCTCAAAATATCGTCTTCTGCCAAAAAGTGTTTCTGTATAGCCCTTACTTGTTGCTTCTCTTTTAACATCCTCCAAGTATTTAGCGAGACCAATAAACTTTCCAAAGTATTCGTCATAAAACTTTTCTGCTTCTTCCCTAGATGTTCCTAATCCTTGTTTCAGTGCATTTATTCCCATTCCATACAAAATCCCAAAATTAATTGTTTTTGCCTGCCTACGCATTTCTTTAGTGACTTTATTTTCCTCAACGTTGAAAATAACTCCGGCAACCGCTTGGTGAACATCTTCCCCTCTTTTAAAAATATCTACTAAAATTTTGTCGTTAGAAAGAATTGCCGCAGACCTTAAATCAATCTGCGAGTAGTCAAAACTTAATAATTTTTTACCAGCACTTGCAATAAATGCTCCGCGAATTCTTTTTCCATCTTCGCTAGATATTGGGATGTTTTGTAAGTTTGGGTCTTTAGAAGAAAGGCGTCCTGTGGTGGTACCAGTTTGTAAAAAAGTTGCATGAAGGCGATTTTTAGAGTCTAGGAGGGGTGGCAGGGCGTCCACATAAGTACCCGTGAGCTTTGAAAGACCTCTATGTTCAAGAATGAGAGGAACTATTTCATGTTGGTCAGAAAGTTTTTGAAGTTCTTCTTCGCGGGTACTATATGCGCCTGTTGCTGTCTTTTTGATTCGAGGAAGTTTTAATTTTAATTTCTCAAAAAGAATTATCCCTAATTGCTTAGGAGAGGAGACATTAAAATCCTCTCCGGCAAGCGCAATAATTTTTTTCTCAAGCAGA
>CAYNNE010000020.1:0-11146 GCA_964398725.1 uncultured Candidatus Saccharibacteria bacterium | reverse complement strand
GCGAGTTCTGATGTTTTTCGTTATATGAAGCTTCCTGATTTCAAGATTTTCACTCGAGCGGTAGTTGGATTGAAAATAGTACTTAGCGAGCGTCTTTATTCAGACCGCATCATCTTTAGGAATACGTCTTGAGGGATATTTACTTTTCCGCGAGCCTGCATTTTCTTTTTACCTTTCTTTTGTTTTTCACGGAGCTTCATTTTGCGGGTAATGTCGCCACCATACATATGCTGTGTCACATCTTTTCGCATTGCTGAAAGTGTGCGAGAAGAAATAATGCGTCCCAATCCTTTTGCTTGAATTTTAGTAATAATCATTTGACGAGGCATTGTTGTATATAGTTTTTCAACCGCTTTTTCTGCTTCTTCCTGGAGTAATCTACGAGAAACAATACGAGAGAAAGCCGGTATCACTTCTTCTCCAATCAAAATTTCCATTTTCACAACATCCGCTTCTTTCATTCCTTCTATTTCATAAGAGATTGAAGCATAGCCACTTGATGCACTTTTTAATTTATCAAAAAACCCACGCATAAGTTCTCGTAAAGGCATTTTTACTGTTAAGGATGTACGCGCATCTCCAAATGTTTCTGTGTGCTCTGTTTGCCCCTCGTGTTCATAAAGGAGTTGCATTATTTGGCCTAAATAAGCAATCGGGGTGATAATGACCACATTGACCCAGGGCTCAAAAACAGTTTTCACCACACCATCGTCAGGAAAGAAGGGTGCTGAATAAATCATTTCTTTTTTGCCATTCTTATATTCAATTTCATATGTGATAGACGGAAGAGTTACTACTAGCTCCAAATTAAACTCTCTACGCAAGCGCTCTGTAATAATCTCTAAGTGGAGCATTCCAAGAAAGCCACATCTGAAGCCACGACCCAATGTGCCAGAAGACTCTTCTTCAAAGGTGAAAGATGAGTCAGATAGCTTCAGTTTGCCCAGCGCTTGTTTTAGAGGAACAAAATCATCTTGGGACTCTGGATATATTGAGGCCCATACAACTGGCCTTGGGTCCATATATCCCGGAAGCGGTGGGTTTGTGTCATTAATGAGCGCAATTGTGTCTCCAACCTTAGCAATGCCCGGCTCTTTTATTCCTGTAACTATGTAGCCAATTTCACCAGCTGATAAGGTTTCAGTTTCAATTTCTGTTGGTGAAAAGATACCAACTTCAAGCGCTTTGAATGTGCCACCCGCTACTTTAAATTTTAAATCAGAGAGCCTCTTTATTGAGCCGTCCATTACTCTAACGAAAACTATTACGCCGGTATGGTTTGAATATTTAAAATCAAAAACAAGAGCATTAAAATTTTTATGATTGTCATTTAAATTTTTTGGAGGAGGAATTTTTTCAATCACTCTTTGCAAAAGGGCGTCAACACCATCACCTGTTTTTCCACTAGTTTGCAAAATGTCTTCTCTTTCACACCCAATCAAAGTCATAATTTCTTGGGCAACATCTTCAACACGGGAAAGTGGGGAGTCAACTTTAGAGAGCACGGGAATGATGGTTAATCCAGATTCACGGGCCATACCAAGAGTGGTTAGGGTTTGTGCCTGCACCCCTTGGGTGGAATCTACCAAAAGAATAGAACCCTCAACCGCCTTTAGTGCGCGTGATACTTCATAAGAAAAATCAATATGGCCTGGTGTATCAATAAGATTTAGAATAAAATCTTCGCCTTTGTGGGTGTATTTCATTCTGACTGGTTGCATTTTTATAGTAATCCCACGCTCTCGCTCTAGCTCCATAGAATCAAGAACCTGATTCATCATTTTTCTTTTTTCCACCGTATTGGTGATTTCCAGCATTCTATCAGCAAGAGTGCTCTTGCCGTGGTCTATGTGGGCAATGATAGAAAAATTTCTTATATTCATCGTCTATCTATCTAAAATAATGGAGTATAGAGAAGTACCATTGAAATGATTATAAGTACACAAAGTACTACCCAAATCATTCCTACGGCTTTTTGTGTTTTCTTATGGAAAAGCATATCTGTTAGAATGCTATCGTACCAATATGGCCCCCAATTTGCAAAGACAGTTCAATTGGAAAAATTTCACCCAATCAAAGGTTGCGTTTTTTGTTGCCATCGTTATTTTGATTCTTTTGGGTAGGGGAGCAATCATTACATTTCTTAAGGCAAGAGAAGTGGGGCTGATTGCAGAGGGTACACAAAGCAAACTGGAAAGTTTGAAAAATAGACAAACAGAGCTTTCAGAAAAAATAAATTTTTTGAGCACGGAAGAAGGAAAAGAAATGGAATTACGCTCAATTTACAACGCAGCTCTTCCGGGGGAGTCAGTGGTACTTATTGTGGACAACAAAAACACTACCTCTACCCCCAAAATTCAAAAAACTTGGTGGCAGAAGTTTTTAAATTTCTTTAATTAGTAATTGTGTCCCCGGCCGGAATCGAACCGACAATAACTCCTTAGGACGGAGCAGTTATATCCATTTAACTACAGGGACTTGTTCTACTGCGCCCCGTACCAAACTTGTTTTGGTATTGGGGTCCATTTAACTATGAGGGCTTTTTATGCTTCTATGCCCAAGAGGTTGGCGAGCACGTGTTTATTAAAGCCGATAACCATTTCGTCATTAACAAATATCACAGGCACGCCCATTTGGCCACTTTTTTCTACCATTTCTTGTCGCCTTGCTACATCAGTGGCCACATCAATTGATTCAAAGGAGATATTGTTGGCTGTAAAAAACTCTTTAGCCATATTGCAGTAAGTGCAGTTTGGGGTGGAATAAATGGTTACTTTTTTGTCTGAAGACATATTGTTCCGTTTTTTTATGATTAAGTTCGGATACTATATCACAATTTAAATATTCAACCAAAATTGGCCATTCCCCTGTATCGATTACGATACATCTTCGTCGTTCGGGTGAAATGAGTGAGCAAGCTCCCCCTCTTCACCACTCACTCCTCACTGTGCGGGTAGCGAGAATCGAACTCGCGTCTCAACCTTGGGAAGGTCGCATTCTGCCACTAAACCATACCCGCGCGATTTCCATACTATCAAAAGTTTTGAAACTCAGGTGGGATGTTATAATGAAAGGGCACATTTAAATTAAAATGACTGATTTAAGCGACCAAAAGATTCAAAGAATTCTTGAATTGAGCGAATCAAATAACAATATTTTACGCTCTATTAAAAGGGCTATATGGTGGGGCAGGGTTATACACACGATTTATTGGGTAGTCATACTTGGAGCTTCAGTTGGGGCTTTTTGGTACCTAAAACCCTATATAAACCAACTTGGAGAGGTATATGGGGGATTGAAAAATGGGGTAAGTTCTGTTAATAATCTAAATACAGAAGGCATTAACACGCTTCTGAAAAATTTAGGTAGATAATGCTGGGATACCTGCCCGACTGAAGTCGTCCGCCCGTGCCGGTACGGACGGGTTCAGGCAGGGCTCAGTTGAGGTAAGATAAATTAATGCTGGGATACCTGCCCGACTGAAGTCGTTCAGGCGGGGCTCAGTTGAGGTAAGATAAATTAATGCTGGGATAGCTCAGTTGGTAGAGCATTCCCCTGAAGAGGGAAGGGTCGCCGGTTCGACCCCGGCTCCCAGCACAACGAGGAGTGAGTGGTTTGGCAAAGAAGCTTGCTTGTAGCGAGGAATAAGAAAAAATATAAGGATTTATTTTTATGTTTTTTCTTATGACGAAGTTACTCGGCGAAGCCGACTTTATGAAACCCGAACGACGAAGATGTATCGGTAATCCGATACATCAACAAAAAACGCCCAATTGGGCGTTTTTTGTTTTTATCCCCGCACTTTCAATTTCGCTTGTTTGTTTTTGTCTATTTTTGGGAGACGAATAGTTAGAAGGCCGTGTTTTTCTGCTGCCTCCGCTTCCTCCACCTCTACTTCTTTTGGTAAAACAACTGCACGAGAGAATGAGCCCCAATAAAGCTCCCTATGAAAATAATCTTCATCGGATACTGTTCTTTCAGACTCTCTTTCTCCTCTAATTGTCACCATGTCTCTTGTAATGGAGATGTCTAGATCTTCTGGGCGTACTCCAGCAACCATTGTTCTTATAACAATTTCAGAAGGAGTTTCAAACATATCAATAGTTAGTTCTGCGTCTGTTGGTTCGCTTTCTATAAAATCCCGCTTCTCTTCATTGTTTCCTTTCATTAAATCTCGTCCTCGTATTATTTTTTCACGGCCAGTAACGGGAAGCATAACCTCGTCTTCATCAAGGCGTACTGCTCCTGTTAATCTTTCAAAAAAAGAACGTTTTTGGTTTGACATATTTATACTTTATCTACTGCGTATACACGCTTTACTTTTTCAAAAACAAGCATCAAGGCGATAACGAGAACCCAAACAAAACCGAATGCAATCAGTGTTGTTGTTTCTGTATCATTCATTATAGAGATATTAAAAAAAGCATGCAACGCAACAGCTCCAATAACTCCAAGAGTTATAACAAAGCTTCTAGTAAATTTAGCTTTATAGAAGCTTAATGCTATTGATACACCAATGAGGGCTGAAGATATCGTGTGTAGCAAACTAGCTCCAACAAAACGCATATTGCCAGTAATAAGACTTTCAACCACGTTGCCGTTTGTTAGTGGGCTTAATAGAAATAGGGCATTTTCTGCTGCTGCAAAGCCCAAGGCTGCTGTCATCATATATATGAGTGGGTCTATAGGCTCATCTTCTTCTCCGGAACGCCAAGCGACCAACAACATAGCACCAAATTTGAGAACCTCCTCAATAATTGCCCACAAGATAAATGTGTTTGTTAAATCATTTGGATTATTTACGGCTCTCTCAAGGGGAATTGCTAAAGGCACTGCTATCATTCCAGCAATAAAAGTAAGAATTAAAATTGAACGAGGCTCTGGGTTTAGTCTGTCTTCACGAAGCCAAAACATTAGCCAGATAACCGCCGGCATAATTCCACCGATGAGTACCCAAAAAAGTGTTGAAGCGTGAAAAATCATTTTACCAACTGGAAACAACAAGTAACTTTTTCCTATTAGGAATCATAGACCAAATTTCTTCAGTTACAAAAGGCATAAATGGGTGGAGTATTGTAAGCGAACTTTCTAATACAAATCCCAGAGTATATTTTGCAGACATTTTTTCTTTTTCATTTATAGAGGCAAGATGTTTTTTTGAGTCCTCAACATACTTATCTGCAAACTCATGCCATAAAAAGTTATATATTTTTTCTGAAGCTAGGTGAAGGCGCATATTTTCAAAATCGTCAGTTATATCATTTTTTAAGTCATCAAATTGTTTTAGGAATGCCGAGTCTGCCTCTGTTAGCTCAGTGCGTTTCTCAAAAGAGCCGTTGGTGAACACAAAACGAGCTATATTCCACAATTTATTTGCAAAGTGTTTTTGGGCCTTAAATTTTTCAGGATCAAAACGGACATCGGTCCCTGGGGCGTTACCAAAAATTAAAGCCATTCTGGTTGCATCTGCGCCATATTTTTCTATTAGCTCCAAAGGGTCAATGCCATTATTCAAAGATTTAGACATTTTTCGATTTTCTTTGTCACGCACAACACCATGAAGATATACCTTTTTGAAGGGAACTTCTCCCAAAAAATATCCGCTCGCCAAGACCATTCTTGCTACCCAAAAAAACAAAATGTCATGACCTGTTTCTAGCACGTTTGTCGGATGAAAAGTTTTTAAGTCGCTTGTTTTTTCAGGCCAACCTAGTGTTGAAAAAGTCCAAAGGCTTGAAGAGAACCATGTGTCTAAGGTGTCTTCGTCTTGTTTCCAACCAAAACCAAATGGCTTTTTCAGTCCACAAAACACCTTGTCTCCTTTGTACCAAACTGGGATTCTGTGCCCAAACCATATTTGGCGAGAAATACACCAATCTCTTAGGTTGTCTATCCAGTGAAAATAGGTTTTATCAAAATAATTTGGAAGCAGTGCTACTTCGCCACTAGAGACGGCCTTGCGCATAATTTCTTTTAGAGTAGTGGTGCTTCCTGATGGGATTTCAGGGATTTTAGAGTCTTTAATGACGAACTCTTTATTTACTGCGATAAACCACTGATTAAGTATTTGGGGCTCAATTGTGCCACCAGTTCTTTCTGCGGTTGCAATGTTGTGCTCATATGGCTCCTCTTTAATTACTAGGCCTTTGGCTTTCATTTTGGCTATTATTTTTTCTCTTGCCTCAGTGATTTTCATCCCTCCAAACTCTCCAGCAATATCCAAAAGTCTTCCTTTAAGGTCTATGATTTGTTCTTTTTCAAGATTGTGCCTTTCTGCTATTTCAAAGTCTTCAATACTGTGCCAGGGCGTTATTGTCATAACTCCGGTACCAAACTCCTTATCAATTATAGAATCTTTAACAACGGTTGCGGTTATTGGGCCATTTATCCACTCCAAGTTTATTTGTTGCCCATGTTGAAATTCTGCATATCTTTCGTCGTCAGGATGCATAACAACATATTTGTCACCAAACTTTGTTTCTGGGCGCGCTGTTGCAATGGTAAATGGGCCGTACTTTAAATAATAAAAAGTAGTTTTTTCAGTTTTATATACAAGCTCATCATCAGATATTGTTGTCTGGCCTTTAGGATCCCAGTTAACAATTCTGTGTCCGCGGTATATGAGCCCATCATCAAACATTTTTTTGAACGCAGTACGCACGGCCAAATTTCTTTTAGTGTCTAGCGTGTAAGCTTCACGCGACCAATCCAAAGATGCACCAAGTTTTTCAATTTGAGAAGTTATGATTGTATGACTTTCTTCAGCAAATTTATTTATGCGCCTTATTAATTCTTCTCTACCTAAATCGTATCTAGATTTATTTTCTTTTTTATAAATATCTTTTTCAACTTTTGCTTGGGTAGCAATAGCAGCTGAATCTGTGCCCGGAAGCCAGAGAGTATTATCTCCCTTCATCCTGTGATAACGAATAAGGGCGTCTTGTATAGCAATTCCCAGTGCGTGCCCCATATGCAGGTTGCCTGTCACATTTGGTGGAGGAAGGATTATTGAAAAAGGGTTTCCATTTCCTGTGGGCGCAAAACTATTTTTACTAATCCACAAAGAATATATTCTTTGTTCAGTTTCAATTGGGTTATAGGGCGAAAGAAACTTAGAGGGGATATCCACAGGTCTAGTTTTTGAGGAGGTTGTCTCCATGTTGGATATTATAGCGGGTTTTTATAAAGGACATATTATATATGAATAGTCCCACTACCCAAAGTTTACGGCCCGATGTGCCTTATAAAAGACATAAATAATGAAAGTTTCTATGAATAAGGACTCATTTAATATGGTCGGTTAAAAAAGCTTTTTGTGGACTTGTTTTACGAAAATCACGAAAGTTTTTTAAGAGACTTTTATACATAAAGGACAAAATACTAAAAAAGCCCAGTATCTTGCGCTATTTGACCATTTCACCTTTGAATTGCCAAATGTTGACTTATGCAATAAAAGAAGTAGGGTGGGCGTCTAAGTAGTCATGAAAAGCTTAAGTTTAATAAAAAACTCTTATTTAAAGCCACTTTTTGTTGTGGGGCTTTTTATGTTTTTAATACCATTCGGAAATGTAGTACAGGCTGACACAATCCCAACTATAGATATTACTGCGAACGGTGTTCAAAACTCACTTTTTGTTTTACAAAATGATTCGTTCACAATCTCTTGGAATGCAACAAATGTCTTAACTTGTGAGCTTTCTCGAAATGGTGAATCCCTTGGAAATGTAATTTCTATAGGACAAACTGGAATTATTGATCAAACGCATCCATATTTTCCACAATTAAATCAACCTGCCAATTTCACTATCACTTGTACAGATGGTACAAATTCTATTTTTCAGTCTGTGGTTGTTTCTTTAACACCTCCCGCAACACCAGTGCCACCACTTAGTGCACCAACCCTAAATGCACAAACTGGAAGTCAGTGTGGAGGAAGTATTGATTTAACTTGGAATTCAATAACCGATGCAACTTCTTACTTGATAAGCCGAGATGGTTCTCAAATCACACAATTAGCTACAACTTCTTTTTCTGATACTGGACTTATAACAAATTCTTCACACATCTACACAGTTGTAGCAACTAATTCTTCAACCTCATCCCCAAGCTCTTTAACTGCCTCAGCTTTTGCCTCTGATGTTTGTCCAGCGGGCCCTGTTCTACAAACAACTGTGAATTCTCATCCACTAGATTATCCAACAGTTTTGGTTTCTAATTTCACACAGTTTCCATTTTCAATCTCTAACTGGGGAACCACTGCCACAGCACAGGCGGGTGATGTTGTAGCTGTTGGTATCTACTACCACAACTCTGGAACTGTAAATGCTATAAACACAAAAACTTCAATTTCTATTCCTTTGGCAGTATCTCAAAATCAATTTACTGCCACTGGCGGAGTTTCAGCGGACAATGCTCCGGCCGTTTCTGGTTCTGCGACAATTTCAATATCAAACAATCAAGCTCTTTCATATGTAGCTGGTTCTGCAAGATGGTATCCAAATCAAATTCAAGATCCTGCTCTTGGAGTGGTTTTGCCTGATTATGCTTTGAATAATTTGGGAACAATAACTCCAGGATTTCCATCTCAAGGTTTGGTGGTTGCGCACTTCCAAGTTTCAAACAACACTGCAACAAGCACAGTTGATGTGACCGCGAACAATCAACAGGGACCAATAACAGTTTCTCCTGATGGACAATTTACTCTTGAGTGGACAACCTCCGGGGTGCTTTCTTGCACAATTTCTTCAACAGATGGAGCAGTTGCACCCACCGGGATTACTCTCATAGGGAATACAGCAAGCATTACATCGGGACACCCTTATTTCCCAACAACAGGCACATCAAGAACATTCACAGTTACTTGTTTAACTGCAACGGGGCAAGTAAGCGATAATGTTACGGTCAACATTCAGCAATCAGGCGCTGGGCTCAGCGCACCAACTCTTACAGCAAGTACAGGAGCATTCTGTGGTGGGCAAGTCTCATTAAGTTGGAATGCAGTCTCTGGTGCGACTTCTTATAAAATATTTAGGAATGGAGTTCAAATAACCACAACAACAAATTTGTCCTTTACAGATACGGGACTCACTCCATCAACTTCATTTAGCTATTCGGTGGTAGCTAGCGATGGAACAAATGATAGCCCTGTATCAAATACTTCTTCGGCTCAATCTTCCGCTGTGTGTGCGACTGGAGTACCCGCTACACCTACGGGTGTACAAGCAATAACAGGACCAATTTGCGGAGGGCAGATTTCAATTTCTTGGATAGCTGTTGCTGGGGCCACAAGCTACAAAGTATTAAGAGATGGTTCACAAGTGGGTATAGTTTCTTCACCAACAACAAATTTTGTTGACGCAGTTACTATAGATTCAGTTCACTCATACTCCGTAATCGCTTCAAATTCTTTTGGAGATTCCGGACCATCAAGCTCAGTGAATGGTACTGCTTCATCAGCATGTCCGGCTGGGCCAGTAGGTAGTACTACTCTTAGCGGTGCAATGGGCGGGGCGTGTGGTGGAGAGATAGTTCTTTCTTGGACAACAGTGGTTAGTGCCACCAATTACAAAGTATTTCGTATTTCAGGTGGTACAACTACTCAAATAACCACAACAACAAATTTGTCCTTTACAGATACGGGACTCACTCCAAGCACAATGTATCAATATTTTGTGGTGGTAAACGCAGGGGGAATTGACTCAGCTCCATCAAACATAGTAAGTCCACTGTCATCAGCGACTTGTGGAGGAGGGGGCGGAACACCAGCTCCAGTTATAACTTTGATTGCAACTCCAAATCCTATACTCGTTGGAGCAACCTCAACTCTTACTTGGACCTCAACAAACGCAACTTCTTGCGCATCAATTGGTGGATGGACATTAGCAACAACAACTTCTGGAAACCAAATCGTAAGTCCAGCCACAACAACAGCTTTTGCAATCACTTGTACTGGAGTTGGTGGTTCTGCAACAGCAATAACAACCATAAACGTCTTGCCGGCAGGAATACCACTGGCCCCAACAAATCTTGTTGCAAATACTGGAGCACAATGCGGTGGACAGATTGATTTAACATGGAATATCTCTCTAGGCTCAACTTTCTATAACATTCTTCGCAATGGTTCAATAATTGCCACAACAACAAATTTGTCCTTTACAGATACGGGACTTACATTTGGGCAATCATATTCATACACAGTGCAAGCAGTGAATTCTCTTGGTACATCTGCTAGTTCAAATACAGCAGCTGCAAACGCTTCAGCACAATGCGGTGGCGGAGGGGGCGGTGGCGGAGGTGGTGGTTCTACCACATCTTCTAGTGGAGGAAGTAGTAGTGGTGGGGCATTTATGCCTATATACACAGGCGGTAGTTTGGGATACCAATGTTCTTATTTGAAAGACTATTTAAGAATTGATTTTATAAACGACCCTATTGAAGTAATTAAGCTCCAAGTATTTTTGAAAGAAATAGAAGGGGAGACAGGTATTGTTGTGAGCGGTATTTTTGATCAAGCAACCTTTGATGCAACTTCTCGTTTTCAAATTAAATATCAAGGAGATGTTTTGACGCCTTGGGGTTATGCTCAAGGAGAATCAACGGGGTATGTGTATATTCTTACTCAAAAGAAAATAAACGAGATTGTATGTAACAAACTCTTGTATCTTTCCTCCGGTCAACTTGATGAAATAAATTCATTTAATGCATTCTTAGACTCATTGAGGGCACAAGGAATTAGTTTGCCAAACACAACACCAATAAATACTCCTACTACTGAAAATACATCAGTAGCTACGACAACAGGGGAGACTTCTGGAGTAATTTCACAAATAACTAATAATCCAAATGTAAAAGCTGTGGCTGCTGTTGTATTTGCGGGCCCAAATGGATTAAGAGATTCTCTCAAGGCTATATTTATTTTCTTACTGGTACTTGTTGCAGCTTATGTTGTGGCTGAAGAATCTCTAAAAAGATTTCTAAAGACTGATGACAAAAACTCAGAGCGTCTACGCAGGCTGATGATAATCTTTAGTTTCTTGGTGGCCTCTATTATTGTCGCTGTTGTACTTAAATATTATGTAATTATTTTGCCAACACTAATTCTTCTTATGGGCTTAGTGGCATTTGCTGCATGGATCATTTGTAAAAA
>CAYNNE010000019.1:1740-11557 GCA_964398725.1 uncultured Candidatus Saccharibacteria bacterium | reverse complement strand
TGACTAAAAATCCGCCTGTACCGCAAGCAGGATCAAGTACTTTGTCGTCTTTCGTTGGGTTCACTACATCAATAATAAAATCAATGATGTGGCGGGGTGTGCGGAATTGTCCAGCATCACCTTGCGAGGACATTATGGAAAGCAAATATTCGTAGGCATTTCCCAATTCCTCTGGATGCGAGTAATCAAAATAATCAATTTCTTTTAGAAAAAGCCCAAGCGTTTCTGGCGAGCGATACGGCAAAAAAGCAGATTTAAAAATACCGCGAAAAAGTTCCGGAAGTTGCTTGGCTTGAGAAAATTTAATAAGCGCTTCGGAATACAGATTCATACGTTCTTGATTGCCGATGCGTGGATCCATAAGACGCGTCCATGCGTATCGCTCTAAATCTCCAACAAAAAATGACGACTTATCCCCTTGCTTGATCGCAGCCTGATCCATATCATCCATGAATTTATAAATCAGAGCATTCGTAATCTGGTCAATTTGCGAAGTTGGATTTGGAACAACACCAACAAGCACTTGTCGCGCAGAATCTATGTGGCGTTTTGTTTCAGAATTCATTAAGTTACAAGTTTGTTAAGTAATACGCATAGTCCTGAACATACTGAGGAATTATTGTTTTGTACCCATTCAATTTCTGATATTCATCAAAATGAAAAGATGATTCCGTATTAAAACGACCAGTTTCTCGAGCTTTAATAATCTCACGAACTACTTCATCTGTCACATATGCTTTGAAAAACATTTTAACTACCGCGTAATACTCCTGATCTACTGGATTAACTTCCGTAAACTTTTGCCATTCTGATTCAAGAAGATCATCTTTCATTTCAAAAGATTCTTTATCGCCGAAAGCAAACTGAAGGAACTCTTTTACAGTAATGCGACGATCGACATTAAAAAGCTTTCTAATTTTCTCTAGATTGAGGAAATATTTTGGCTTATCAAAAATGTGTTTTTTTACAAAGTCTTCAGCTTCTTCGGTATCGCCATTTTTCCACATATTTTTAAGAGTTTCATTTCCAAGAACATCTTCCTCTATTGCGTGTTTGAAACCCTCGCGGTCAATGCGCATAATAACTCCGTTTGGAGTTTCAGAAATCGTCGCGAGTTCGTCAGAAGTGGCAAGATCAATCGGACCCTTTATACTAATTGGCCCATCACCCACAGGGCCATCTATACCCGGTCCATCTCCTGGTGGGCCCGGGGGAGGATCACCAATTATTGTATCTATTGGCGGTAAGGCAATTTTTTCATCATAAGGAAACTCATTTTCGAAATATTCACAAGTTGCAAAAAAATCAAAAAATTTAAATTTTTCCTTTGATTCTGTAATTAAATTGTTTTGATAATCATTATATTCAAATTGCCATTTTCTCGTGCCGCGTCCTTTTATCTGCACAAAATCAGTTGGTGAAAAAACTGGGCGCATTAGGGCGATATTGAGCAAATCTTGACAATCATAGCCCGTGGTCATCATGCCAACAGTTACAGCAACCCGAGTTTTACTTGTGTCATATCCTTCAGGGGATGTCGGCTGTCCACCAAGGCGATTGTTAGAAAAATTGATTGTCATTTGCTGAGCGTCTGCAACCTGTGAAGAAACTTGCATAGCAAAATTTGATTTACTGTATTGCTCAGGCCATTTTTCAAAAGCGATTTTGTTCAAAATGTTTGTCAGTCGGGCAGCGTGCTTTTGCGAGACGGAAAAGACAATCGTTTTTCCGAAAAGCTCTACACCGAGTTGTTTGGCAACCGGATCAAAAAGTCCGTTATCAATAAGCGCCTTGCACATAGCAACATTAGTTTCTTCGTTGAAGATTTTACGCTCGTAATGTCTTTCGTTAAAAGTTTCATCAATAGTTTCACCACTTTCGGTGAGCGTATGCACTGCATAGCCTTCTTCCGAAAGTAACTTGGTGGTGATATTAGTCCGCGCGTCCACAAGGGTTGGTTTGATAAGATGGCCTTCCTCTGCACCCTTTTCGAGATCATAAGAAAAAGTTGGTTGCCCGGATTCACAGCCAAATGTTTTATATGTTGAAAGCAAAAGTCGGCGTTCATACTCTCTCTGACTATCTGCTCCTTCGGCGTCAAATCCTCGTAAATAATTTTTTGGAGTAGCGGTAAGTCCTAGTTTGTAGCCAACAAAATATTCAAAGACGGCTCGACTATTCCCACCAATAGAACGATGGGCTTCGTCAGAAATTACCAATTCAAAATCGGTTGGTGAAAATTCTTTTTTATAGCGATCACCAGCAAGAAAGGTTTGAACAGTTGAAACCACAATACTAGCATTTGCCCAAGAATCTCTATTTTCTTTATAAATAACACTTTGATAATCTCTTCCAAGATAGTGGACAAAAGACTTTTGCGCCTGATCTTCTAGTTCAAGACGATCAACAAGAAAAAGGATACGGCGAGCATTTCCAGATTTCAGAAATAGTTTTATAACTGCAGCAGAAATAAGTGTTTTCCCTGTTCCGGTTGCCATTTCAAATAAAAATCTTTGACCTCCGTTTTTAGCTGATTCTTGAAGCGCTTTAATGGCTTCAACTTGATATGGACGAAGCTGTTTAAGTTTATTGTTTTTCAAATACTCCGCACGAGTAAATTCGTTTTGAAAACTCGGATCTGTGACAAAAGTCGGAATTTGTGTTGATACGATGTAATTTTCATCAACGACAGTCTGTGCAAGCTCGTCAGGATTTGGGGTGTATTTTTCGTATTGAGTAATGGAATCCTGTGTTGGAAAACGAGAAATAGTATCTGGATTACCGTATTTTGTATCCCAAAAATAATGAATGTTGCCATTTGAAAGAATTACAAATCTAGCATTGGTATTACGCGCGTAATTTCGCGCCTGCTCCTTGGCAGAAAGCGGATCAATCGTTTCTTTTTTTGCTTCTACGACCACAAGTGCGCGCCCATCTTTATCGAGGAGAAGAAAATCAATTGCCCCACGACGTCCATCGTGCGTTACAGCATTTTCTAAGTCTTCATCAAGTTCGCTAAATTTTACACCGGCTTCGAGCTGAATGTTAGCTTTACCTTTTTCGTCATCGTCAAAACGCCATCCTGATTCTTCGAGAAGTTTATTAATTTTGATGCGAGCTTTAGCTTCCTTTTGGGGCATATATCAATCAAAACTCTACCACTTTTAAGGATTTTTATAAACAAAAGAGCGAGGAAGATGTACATCTTCCTCGCTCTGTGCCCTACCGTGTATTACGGCCCTTTTTTCCGCTCTCTTTGCTACTCCGGCAGAATCTCCAAGTACTCATCCGGATTGGTTGGTGGCCTCACATGCCACGGATCTACCTCAAGCTCCTCTTCGATCACGAAGTAGTTGGAGTGCAAAATGGGAACAGCTAACTGATCGCGGTGGTCAAAGACCATCGTCCGTGATTCTCCTACCGTGATTGTTTCGCCTGCCCTTAGCCATTTGTCGGTTTTACCCAGCCGGCTACTTGTTGGTGATACCCTCTCAAAGACACGAACGTCCTTCTTGGGCACAATTATACGTTCTGCAGTATTCGCCATCAGCTCTCCGTGACGGGGTGATTGGTTCCATAATTACCCTAGCATTTCTTTAGTTTTTTTTCCTCATCGGTGACCAAACCATTGCCGAGAAAAGTTTATAAGAGCAATAGCGGGCTTGCTATTTTTTTTGATTGTGGCATTATGAACTGACCATGACACAAATCATGACCAGCACCAATACGCATTGGAACTCCCGCAATTTCGCGGGTGTTCTTAACACACCAAAGCTTTTCCGCTGGTATGATGTTGTAAGCATTTAATTATCTCTAACGCAATTGAATTCTTGAAACATCGTGCCGAGCGCACGATGTTTTGTTCTTTAACGTAACAACAACTTACAAGGAGAGGCGGATGTCTCACAAAGAAACTGAGAGGCGCAACCCGCTTCTCTACCTGTTCGGCAAGACGTGGCATCACTCTGCAGGAAACCGGCGAAATGTTGCCCTTTATTGGACGTGTTTCGTCATCGCGGTATCGCTGACGCTTTTCACTCAGCCCCTAATTGGGGCAAAGATTATGAACGTGATTCAGGTGAATGGAATTACACAAGAGAGCTTCAAAACTCTTTTGAAACTCCTCGGACTCATGTTTGTGATTGATTTTGTTTTCTGGGTTTTTCACGGGCCAGCACGCGTTCTTGAAGTCATTAACGCGTTCAAGGCCCGCGCAAACTACCGGAAGCATCTTCTGAAGGGCATCATGACGCTCCCCATGGAGTGGCATGTGGAACACCACTCAGGTGACACAATCGACAAAGTTGAAAAGGGCTCCGGTGCCCTCTTTCACTTTTCGAGAGACTCGTTTGAGATTGTGTACTCGCTTGTTCAGCTCGTGGGAAGCTTCGCTATGCTCGCGTACTTTAGTCCGTCGTCGATGTACATCGTTGGCACAATGATGTGCATCTCTGTATGGATTACCATACGCTTCGACAGCGTAATGATTCCGCAGTACAAGGAGCTCAACAAATCTGAGAATCAAATTTCGGAAAACGTGTTCGATACTATTTCGAATATCGCGACCGTAATTATTCTCCGAGTTGAGAAACTTGTGTTCACCGCAATTTCAAACAGGGTGGACAAACCATTTCTCTTGTTCAAACGAAATACTGTTTTGAGCGAGACGAAGTGGTTTCTCACAAGCATGTGCACGTCTGTCATGACGGCGCTTGTTATGGGAACGTACTTCTGGCAACACTTGAATACCCCAAAAGGAATTCTAGTGGGCACGGTGTACATCTTGAACAAGTACCTCGATGAAGTGGGCTCGATTTTCTTTCGGTTTACTAGCATGTACAGCGATGTGGTGGTGCAAAAAACGCGCCTCATGAACGCTGAAGAGCTAGCGGAAGAATTCAGGCCGGAAAGCTTCACAAATCATGTGATGCCCGCAGATTGGAAACACCTAGAGATACGGGGGCTCAATTTCTCGTATCACTTGGAAACAGAAAGCATGCATCTTTTGGATGTGTCGCTCACATTCTCAAAGGGTGAGCGCATTGCTCTCGTCGGCGAAAGTGGCTCGGGCAAGACTACCCTTCTCAAAGTTATGCGCGACCTTTATCATCCCAAAAGTTTGCAACTTCTTGTGGATGGCAGAGAAATTCGCGACGGGTTTAGCGGAATTAGCCGAGCAATCGCGCTGGTACCGCAAAATCCGGAAATTTTCAGCACCACAATTCGTGAGAACATCACACTTGGCGCTGAACACGAGGAAGAGTTTGTCCGTCATTACACCGACATCGCATGTTTTACTGATGTTGTAGAAGATCTGCCAAAAAAGTTTGAATCCTCAATCAAGGAAAAGGGGGTCAATCTTTCTGGCGGACAGCAACAACGGTTGGCGCTCGCACGAGGTTTGCTTGCGTGCCACGACAAGGACATCATTCTTCTTGATGAGCCGACCTCAAGCCTAGACACAGGTACTGAGATGAAAGTGTACGAGAATATCTTCCAAGAATTTCAGGGGAAGACCATCGTCTCGTCGATTCATCGACTGCACTTGTTGCCACTATTCGACCAGATTTATTTCTTTAAAGACGGGCGAATTGTGGCATCGGGAAATCTGGCGGAGCTCATCGCTGGATGTCCCGAGTTTCAAGAATTGTGGTTGCAGTACATGCTACGCAGTGAAGAAGTTGTTGTTTGAAGTACAGGGGCACCCATTTTTATGGGTGCCTCTTTTTTTATAAAATGTAAAAACAAAAGGGCGAGGAAGACGTACGTCTTCCTCGCCCTGCATAATCGCCTTTCCGCAATCTGGCCTAGTCGGTTGCTAAGAGCTTCTTGAACTTCGACCGCCACTCGCGACTGGTCTGCCACTCATGCCCTTTGGAAGGAAGGAACTCCGTCACTTCCTTTGTCGCATTTGGCTTGATTTCACCCGCCGGAGTGGTCAACAACTCTGGATACCGCTTCTTAAGAGCGGGAACGACACACAAACGCATCACTTGGGTGAATTCAGAAATCGTGATGATAGAAATTCCCGGAAAGAGCGTCCCCATGAGGGTGTCCCAAGTTCTGGAGCCTATACCGCCTCTTTTCAAAAATGGGTGCTCCTTCTCATTGACGAGACACCAGAGCACAACGGTTTTACAACGCATTTTTCCCTTCCCTCGCTCAAATGTGGGCCTATGTCCGAAAGCTACTCTAACGAGATTTACTTAAATTGCAACAAAAAGAATTTTTTTAATTTATAAAAACAATAAATGAAAATGTGTTAAATTGGGCACCTAGGAGTAGCGCCCTGCGCACTCCTCGCTCGCACGGAGGCGTGGCAGAGCGGTCGAATGCGGCTTCCTGCTAAGAAGTCGACCGGGAAACTGGTCCGAAGGTTCGAATCCTTCCGCCTCCGCAATCTCATTTTTTCTACCCCCCACTTTTTCCCCCGTCTGTAGTTATTCCAACATTCTGCAGAATATGAGAATGTTTAAGAATTAAAATGTTTTGATAAATTTTTTAAAAATCTCGCCGTACGGGGAAAGTTTATGAGTAACCGTCCTTCCCTGATATGTCTTGTTTACCAGGCCTGCCTGCACTAATTTTCTGGTATGTTCTGAAATTGTTTTAATATTGCAATTCAAACTTTCGGAAATACCGTCTACACTTATTCCCTCTTCTTTTGCTATTAGTAAAAGAATCTCTATTCTCCTATGATTTGCTACGCCCTTAAAATGTCGCTCAAGTTGTTTCGCATTTTTTTCTTTTTGTATTCTCATACCCCCACTATAACATTCCCATATTCTGCAGAATATAAGAATGTTTATATGTTTAGTGGAGAAAGTAAAAATTTAGTTAACTTTACATTTCAAATTTAAATCGTATATTTGCCTTCAGAAGCACCTCCCCTGACCGGAGAAAAGATGTTGCCCAGCCTAACGTGGGAAGAGGTCTTGGCAAGAACCGACCTTATTGGTGGGGACTTAGAATCACGCGAGTTGGATGGGCACGTGTATCGCGGGCCAATCCAAAAAATTCACAACGAAAAGATGAGCGTCGTCTTTCAGTTGGAATGGACCGCTCGCAGAGGTCTAAAAGCGGGCGAATGGGACGCATGGAAAAACAGGCTGTTTTCTGTAAATAAGACGCTGGTAATTCCCAGAGATATGCGGAATGGGCGGATTTTCCTTGATATTCCATTCCTTGGTATAGCCACAATCTTCCCGAGGGGTGGGGACAAGCTCTACCCCGCTCAGGTTAAAGGTCTCGCAATCTGAAATATTGCGAAACGCAAAGGGCGACGACACAATTGTGTCGTCGCCCTTTATCATTTCTCTAACAAACCAAAGTTATCGTGTAACTGTGATTATTTGACTCAATTCTACTGCTGGAGCATTTACAGTAACTCTTCCTGTTGAACCGCTTGCTGAAACTGTGTATCCAGTATCGTAATCAGCATTTGAAGTGTAGTGAGCTCCTGTTGCAGAAGGATCAAATGGCATTGTAGCTACATATGTAGGAACCAAACATCCTGCAATGTTATACTGACCTGCGCCACTGCCCATAACTGTTGCAGTTGCAGGAAGTGCACCACCCGCACAAGTGAATACTCCTCTGTTGTCTGCCATATTTTGCCCAATCGCATTCAAAATCGTATTGATGTTTGAAGAACGTTGAGTATTTCTTGCTTGAGCGAATTGTCTTGCTGGGTTAAGGGCAACAATAACCACTGCGGCTAGAATTGCGATAATACCGATAACAATCAAAAGCTCAATCAAAGTAAAACCTTTCGAATTTCTCATAATTTATTTTTAATAATTCTTAATTTTGGACCTCCGCCAATTATATCCTAATAAGCTCCAACCCCCGCAATAGTATCCACACTAAAAACTCTGAACTTCTTCAAAACTCACTATTGATATAGGGCTCGCTGTTACTGTGACCTTGTAGTTGGTATAAAAACCCCGCACCTCACCTTGAGTAGATATAATTTTGTTTTGACCAGATGCAACCACTGAAATAACCTTACATGTGGAAGAAGCAACATTTATTGTCTCTGGCCCAAGATAATTTTTGTTCTTTACTAATTTTAAAAGCGCCATATTTACACAAGACTCTGAAAGGGCTCTGCTTTTTTCTTTGAGATAAGTTCCTGAAATATTTGCGCGATTAAGAAATGACATTTGGCTTATTGAGACCGTTATCACGGAAAGTACCGCGGTAATAATGATTGTCGCGATGAGCGCTATGTAGCCAGATTCAGAATTTTTATATTTAATTGAACTCATTTTCTTAAGTAAATAATATTTTTGAGGGTGGTAGAGGCCGTTCTTAATAAAGTGGAAGAAGCAGACACAGAAAGGGTTATTTTTATTCCTTCAGGAACATCTGCTTGGGCTTGGGTACGCTCAAATTCCAAACGAGAAACTTTTATAAAATTATTTGAAATTGGAATTGCCTCTCCCCCTCCCCTAGAAATATAAGCTGTGCTTGAACTTAGGCTAAACACTATTGGATTTGAAGCATAATTAAATTTATTGATTGAAAGCGTTGAGGAGGTAGCTCCAACCGCAGGAGAATTAATTGTTTGCGCACCAGACATTGCCCAAATAATTTTTTGCATCACAAAATTTGCTTCGCCTTCTATCTCAACCCTGTCCCTGTTCTGGCTAACGCTTCCAAATATTTCAAAAAAGGCGGTCAATACCAAGCTCATTATGATAGAAAAGAGTCCTATATAAATAATAGTTTCCATTAAAGTAAATCCCCGATTGTTTTTTTTATTTATTGAAAACATACAAATTATTGGGAAGTAATAATTCTTAAAGAGTCATTACTTTTTACGGATACATATACAAGATTATTTTCATAATCAATTCCGCTCGCGATGTTAGGAAAATTAAATGTGCTTATTATTGATGGCGAGGCAGGATTGGCAACATTAAGCACTTGAAACTCTTTTGTTGAGTCTTCGGTTGCAAAAAATGCATATGGCCAAGCTACATTTATATCTACTATCTTTACTCCGGAACCAACGATTGCTTTTGAACCTGTGGTTGTAATGTTTGATGGATTTGTAGTATTGGCGACATAAAAATCTTTTTTAGCTCCAACAAAAACTAGTGCGCTATTTACCGCAAAAACTGAATACGCTGGCGAGCCTCCAGAATTATATGACCCAAGTATTTGTAAATACGCTGGATTGGAAGAATCAATTACATACAAGCCATTAGCAACACTTTCTGTTGCAACATATAGCGTGTCTTCCAAACCAAAAACTTTATTTACCTTTCCTCCAATGCCACTTAACCCCGAAACATATACTGGGCTTAGTGGATTTGAAACATTTACAACTACAAGCTCTTCTGGCTCATTATCTGCTCTACCTATATATAAATGGTTATCGTAATAAAAAATAGAAATTGCATCTGCGTCCCCTGACAAATCTAGACTTGCAACCTTTACTGGAGCAGTGGGGCTACTAATGTTTATCACTTGCAACTCCGCTGTATCATCTTTACCCACAACAAATGCGTATCCCGAAATAGCGTCCACCGCATTTAATCCAACGCCAGTGTTTATTGCTCCAACTATTGCAGGGTTTTGTGGATCTGATGCATCAATAACAAAAAAATCTTGTTTGGCTTCAGAAGAAGCGGTTGATGTCATATAGATTAATTTATTAATCACATCCAAATCAGTGGCACTTTCTCCTGCCCCCAAATCAACAGAGCCCAACGTCCTTGGGTTGTTCCAGTTTCCGCTTGGCAACGTTCCACCCGTATCCCCGCCCAAAGATTGGAGATATTTCCAATTTGTAACAATTGTAACTAGT
>CAYNNE010000019.1:0-1730 GCA_964398725.1 uncultured Candidatus Saccharibacteria bacterium | reverse complement strand
GATTTATAAACGGGTCCGTATCCCAAGTAATTTTATCTTCAACTTCTTTTGTATATTCGTCTATATTTTTAACACTAGTACTAGAAAAAAATTCTTCTTTAGTGCTTGTAGTGCCTACTAAATTATTAAAGACATCACGAGATGAGGCAAAAGAATATTCTGAACTTTGTTTATTGAACTGGATTGCTCTGCTTTGTTCTTGAGAATCAACTCCGGCCTTTTGGCTGCCAAAAATAATCATTACAAAACCAACAAAAGAAGAAATGAGAATCGCCATTGCAATAACTACTTCAAAGATTGCTTGTCCTTTTCGGTTACCAATTAATTGCTCCTTCATTGTTTATTGAAATAGTGCTAGTGCCCGTGCTGTTTGACATCATTATTGTACCAGAGGCAGTGCTTTGACCGCTTAACGAAAGAAAGACTACTTCTGTTAATCCTGAAAAAACTACTCCATTAAATTTTGGAAAAACCGAATCATAAGATTGATTTCTGGAATCATAAGTTGGTCCATCGAAGGCTGTGTAATTATTTGTACCAATATAAATTCCATGATCAGATTGATTAATATTTCCCATTGCACGAGAGCGAGCATCACGAAGAAGCCCGAGCACAACATCCCTCTCAGAAAAAAGAGTTTGAGTGCCAATTTGCCTTGTGCCAACACTTAACGCGAACCAAAAAATAATAACGGTTATTGCAATAACTAAAATTACTTCTATTAGAGTTAAACCGCTTGTCTTCTTTAATAAACTCATCAGTTAATTCCCCACTCCTTGGGTAATTTGGTAAATAGGAGTGATTATTGAAATTGCTACAAAACCAACAACGAGGCCCATAGTAAGCAAAAGCAATGGTTCAATTAGGGTGGTCATATTGTGAATTCTATTTTCAGTTTCTTCTCTGTAATAGTCTGAAAGATACGTTAAATTTTCTTCCAAATTTCCTGTGCTCTCCCCCAAAGACACTAGGCCAGACATAAGTGGTGGAAAATATCTTTTTTCTGTTGCAAGAAATGTAGAGAGTTGTCCTCCTTTTTTTATCTGTTCTGCAGCGCCCACCATATATTCTTTATAAACCAAGTTGTTAAATGTTTGCCCAGTAATACCTATGGCTTCCACTATTTTTATTCCACCTTTCAAAAGTAGGGCCAAAATCCTAGAAAAATTAGCCAAATTTACTCCTATAACTAGTGGAGAAATAATAGGCACAAAAAAAAGAGTTTTATCAAAAAGCCTTTGTGCTGGTTTCCAAAAGAGAGCTATCCTGAAAGCAATTCCAAACACCACTAAACCAATAAGAACATTCAAACCATTAGCCAAAAGAAACTGAGAGATTGCCATCAAAATTTTTGTAGAAATAGGAAGTTTTATGTGAAGACTAGTAAAGATGGGTAATATTTTAGGAAAAATAGAAAAAACCAAAAAACCAGTCAGCACAACGGTAGCAACCATAATGATAACCGGATAAACCATTGCAGAGCGAATTTTGTTTTTTAAATCTTGAGATTTTTTTAATTCTTCAGCCAAATACGCAAGATTTGTGGAAAGCGTACCACTAGTTTCACCCACCCTTACAACATTTACAAAAAAACTATCAAAAACATATGGAAAACGCTCCATGCTGGTCGCTAAAAATTGGCCATTGGAAACATTGCTTATTAGGGTGTCTATAACTTTTACCAAGACCTTTGATTCGGTTTGCATTTTAATCATTGGCAAACCATCCAA
>CAYNNE010000018.1:6269-12791 GCA_964398725.1 uncultured Candidatus Saccharibacteria bacterium | reverse complement strand
ATTAGCGAATTTTCAATTGAAGCAAATTTGACCAGTCCAGAAAATTACGGCCACGAACGCTCCTTAATAGCGATTATGTCTTGATTTGACATACTCTTTATAATATGATAGGGTAATAAAAGATTTGGAGCCACTATGGCTTAGCAACTGCACATTTTCAACCTCAAACGGAACAGGAGCAAACAGAATGAAGGACAAGAGAGCGCCTCGAAATACGGCCGAGGAAGTTCGAGACAACCCGCTTCTTGGTCTCATGATTGCGATAGGCTCTGGCGGCAGTGGAATTCTCGCACAGGAAGCAGACGGTCAGCGTTCATTTGTCGGAAGCGAAACTTTGCCGACAGACATGGGCCAATTCCGTGGCATCAACGTGAAGGGAATTCTCGAAACCGCTGGTGTGAAGTTTTTCGGTCCAGTGGAGGACGACAAGATGTTTCAGTATGTCGAACTTCCACAGGGCTGGAAGAAGGTGCCAACTGATCACTCCATGTGGTCGAAGCTTGTAGACTACAAGGGTCGTGAGCGCGCCGCCATTTTCTACAAAGCGGCGTTCTACGACCGAAGCGCTCACATGTCGCTCTCATGCCGATTTGGTGTGTCGTTCGACTACAACCTTTTCGATAGTGAGTACATCGGCGTTTCTAGTGTCACGGATGGTGGCAAGGTGATTCACACTACCAAGCCGATTCCGCGTGGGGACAAAAAGAGCTATGACGTGAGTAACGAGGCGAATGCGCTCGCGGTTAAGTGGCTCAATAAAAAGTACCCCGACTGGCAGAATCCTGGCGCATACTGGGACTAGTCAGAGCACATTTGAGAAATTGAATACAGGCGCACGTACCTTCCTGGTACGTGCGCCTTTTCTTTTACCGTGGCCCAATAAAACTATAGTAAAATACTTATATGAAAAACCCATTTCTTAATGCATTACTCGCTTCGCTTTACATTGTTGTTGTTGCACTTGCGCTTCAAAGCTTTCAGACTTTGTCACAAAAGCCAGATACAATTTTTGCTCCAATAACAATGATTAGTCTTCTTGTACTCTCTGTAGCGATAATGGGCCTATTGTTTGTTTATACTCCACTAAAAATGTTTTTAGAAAATCAAAAGGAAGAAGCTCTAACTTTCTTTTTAAAAACCATTGGAACATTCACATGTCTTCTGGCTATATCTGTAATTTTATTGTTTCTTATATAAATAGAGCTCTGTAGTTTGTAAGGGCAGTGTTGATACTTGACAAAAACTTATTCGGGTGTATAATACAGCGTAGATTTTGCTTAGGGCCCATAGGGGGCTATTTTTGTACCGTACCAACTACTGGAGACCAGAACAAAATGAAGAAGTTTGCTCTGTTGGTTCCCGTCATCGCCCTACTCCTCAGTGCCTGTTCGGTTGCGTCACCTGACGCTGGACATGAGGTGGTTTGGGTCAAGAAGCCCATCTTGTTCGGTCACGGCGGGATCGATTCGACGCCCGTCACGGCGGGCCTTGAATACGGCGCAATCAGCAGTCAGGCGATTGATGTCGACATGCTTCCCCAGCGTATCGACATGGAGTTCGATGACCTGATGACGAAGTCGGGAGTCCCTGTGGACTTCCACATTGTCGCTACTATCGAGGTGACAAATTCTGTCGTGCTGGTCAGCAAGTTCGGCGCTGATCGCGACGAAAGTGGCAAGTGGGGGTTCTGGAATCGCAACATGGATCAGCCGATTCGCACGCAAGTTCGTGATGCTGTAAAGAAGCGCGAAATGCAGGCGATGGCCATCGATCAGTCGGCAGCTGATGCTGTCGGCGAGGAAATCACGAAGGCCATGGAGGCGATCATCGTTTCCTTGGGCGTGCCGATCAGGCTCAAGGGTCCTGTCAATGTCGGTCGTGTGAATCCGCCGGATGCCATCAAGCATCAGCGAATTGCGACCGCCGAGCAGGAGCAACGCAAGATCACTGAGATCCAGCGTAAGCTCGCCGAAGATCAGCGCAAGATGGCGGAAGAGTCGCGTGGTGCTTCGGATAATGCGTATAACGCGAAGATGAATCTGTCGCCTCAGCAGTACGTGCAACTCAAGCAGATTGAGATGTTCAATACGGTCTGCGCGGGTGGCAAGTGTACCTTCATCATGAGTTCCAACGGGGGTGTTGCGCCGGTCTTGGATCTCAACAAGAAGTAGAACAAAGGCGAGGTGACCAGCCTTTAAATGGTCGCAAACAGCGGGACTTTCGTCTCGCTGTTTTTTTATGTCTACTTAATAAAAGTTTTAACACATGCGAAATTGACATAAAGAAATTTACCAATCAAAAACCCCGCATTGTGCGGGGTTTTTGATTTATTTATTTTGAGAATGGTTTGACTAACCAACCAAGAAGACTAAATGAATCTTCGTGCGCTTTGATAAACGCTGCTATTTTAATTTGAGTGTTCTCAAGAACTTTAATTTGCGCTGATAGCTCTATTTTGTCGCTAGCATCAACAGCTCTGTCTAAAAGATTTTTGAGTTTGAGAATATTGTTGTCTGTCGTTATCATCTCACTTCTAAGAATTCCTAGATTTTTATAATCGGTACCAAACAAGAATGTTCTAAAACCTCCTCTATCATTTGTTTCAGTGATAGCTTTTGCTGAAGTACTTGCAGAGTCGTTTTGAGCCTTTGCAATTGTGCGCACTTCAGAGCCTATGCCACCTTCTCTGTTAGCGATAGAGAGAAGAGACTGAACAAATGATGCAACGGTACTGCGATGAGATTCACCATTTAGGTCCCCATCCTTTTTATCGTCGGAGCTTGTTGCGTTGTAGTTATTTCTTACAGAACTACTTGTGGCATTATCACGAGAAGTGCTTGTTGCTTCCGTAGTGGTTGATCTAATTTCGGTTTTTGATTCGACTTTTATATTATTGCGAAGCTCAACACCTTCAGCAGATACAACAGAGAACATTGCAACTGAGAATAAGATGCTGGCTGTGAAAACTGACATTATTAATTTCATTTTTTATTATTTTTAGTTATTGATTGATACGGATCGGCTCTAATAACCGCCTAATATTATAAGACGCTGAAATATATACACCATTACAAAACAAATGAATTTTAAAAGCCTCTTGATTTATCCGTATTCTCTGTTATCTTTTGTAAGTTCCCAAAACTTTATTCTTAACCAATCAAAATGGACGATACAAATACAAACGCAAATCCTATTGCTGACACAACCGTGGACACAAACCCACAAGATACAGTTGTAGGAGAGGCGCCAGCGCAAATGCCGGAAGTGGCAGAAGCAATGCCAGCACCTGAAACAGCAGAAGCTCCTGAAGCTTCAGTTGAAGAGAAGCCAGCCGAAGAGCCAGCTCAAGCATAAATCAAAATAAAACTCCCTAAGGGGAGTTTTATTTTGATTATAAGTATTTTTGTTTTAAATAAAGTTAAAAAATAAAGGAGCATTGATAAAAAAGATAATAAAAATTAAATCAAAGGTTTGGCTTTATTCAGGCTCATCTAGCTGGCATTTTCTTTCGGTGCCAAAAAAACTAGCGAAAGAAATTCAAAGGAAGCACGGAGCCAATGCACGGGGGTGGGGCTCTTTGCCAGTGTTGGTGACAATTAGAAAAACTAAATGGAGAACATCTATTTTCCCAGATAGACAATCCGGAACTTATCTTTTACCACTCAAAAAGGAGATTCGGGAAAAGGAAGAAATTTTATCTGGGGACATGATAGTTTTTTCACTAGAAATAAAAGTATAATTTTATTATTAGAATTTAAATAAAACATATATGGCAAAAGGAAATAGTCATCCTAAAAAGGAAAAAAAGAAACCAAAGAAAGCAAAAAAATAAAAGCGCTCGGTAAGTATTATTTTCAACCCAGCTACCGCTCGATTGAAAATTTTGAAACCAGAAAGCTTCATAAACGAAAAACGCCAAAACTCACTTCGTTCGGACAGTTGGCGTTTTTCTATTACGCTAATCCTGATTTCAAAATAATCTCGCGAGTGTTGAAAATAGTACTTACCTTGCTTAAATAATATTAAAAAAATCAGCTCTCGCTTTAAGGTTTTAATTGATTATTATTGTCGTAATGAAAGGCAAAACAATTATTTATAACAAACAAGAGGGGGAATCGTGGAAAATGGCAATGGAGAGGGCTCGTATTGAGCTTAATATTTCTCCGACCTCAAAGCTTTCAATATTGGGCAGACTCGATGAAATGGCTGAAGGGCTTATTTTGATTGGTGTTGATGTGAGTGAAGAAGAAAAGCAAAATTTGATAGAACAAGATAAAGAATACGAGTGGTCGCTTTTACTCGGTGCAACCACAGACACATACGATATTTTGGGAATTGTAGAGAGTGTTTGGGATTTACACGAATTGCCACACAATTTTGAAGAGGTCTGTAAAAACACTAAAGGAAAATTTGTTTTGCCGTATCCAAGTTTTTCATCAAAAAATGTTGGAGGCATGGCTTTGTGGGAGCATTCTCGTTTAGAAAACGAAATTGATGCGCCAGAGAGAGAAATGGAAATCATATCGCATGAGTTTTTAGGTGAAGCGAAAATATCTTCGAAAGATTTACTCGCTCAAATAGTTGAGCGTGTTTCAAAGGTGAAAGGGGATTTTAGACAAAAAGAAATAATAGAAGCGTGGCAAAAGGCATTAGCAATTGATTGCATATTGATTGAGGCCAAGTTCAGAACAAAAGTTTCTTCCGGCACATATATAAGAGCAATTGCACATTCTTGGGGGCAAAAACTTGGATGCGGGGGAATTGCTTTGAAAATCAAGCGTACCCAAATAGGGGGGTATAGATAAAGGCTTTTACCACTTGAACTTCCAAGCGAGTGAGTGAAATAGAAAGCTAGCTTGGTATTTCCGAACGAGCGCAGGAAGCAATAGTTAGGAAACGGCCGTTTCCTAACTATTGACAGGCCAATTGCTTTGGTATATAATAGGAAAGTAACTCAAGTCTCACTAGTTTTTGTGCGAGGTAAACACCTCTCATATATGAGTCTCTAAAAGAGCTTTTATTTGAAAACTTCCGAGAAATAAGTTTTCAAATAAATGCCACAACACTCATTTAATAGTCGCTCTTCATCATCTAGATCCTTTAGACAAGCATCTGGTGGAAGGTCGCGCCATGCTCCATATTCAGCACCTCGCACAGGTGCTATTTCCCGCCCAACTGAACAGCGTCAGTCGTTCGGGCAGGCTCGTGGGGCATCTGGTGGTTATAGGGGTGGTCGTGGTGGCGGAAGAAATGTTTCAAAGGGACACTTAATTGATCCAGCAAGATTTATAAACAAAATCACTGTTACAGAAGAAGTGGTTAATTTTGTTCCTGAACATAATTTTGCCGATTTTCAAATTGATGAAAGATTAAAGAAAGGAATTATTGCTAAGGGATATGTTAAACCAACTCCAATTCAAGACCGTACAATTCCTTTAATACTAAAGGGACAAGATGTTGTGGGTATTGCAAACACAGGTACAGGAAAAACCGCTGCATTTTTAATTCCTCTTATTAATAAAGTTTTAGCAAATCCAAAAGAACAAGTATTGATTGTGGTTCCTACAAGAGAGCTTGCCATTCAGATTGATGAAGAGCTTAAGGGTTTTGCCAAGGGCTTAAGTCTTTTTTCTGTCACATGCGTAGGCGGTGTGCCAATTGGTAAACAACTTCGTGATTTAAGATATCAGCATCATTTTATTATTGGAACACCGGGGCGTATAAAAGATTTGATTGAACGCCGTGCTATTAATTTGGCGCCATTTAAAAGTGTTGTGCTCGATGAAGCAGACAGAATGCTTGATATGGGTTTTGTAAATGATATGCGTGCCGTGATGAAGCTTTTAAATAAAGAGCGCCACACTTTATTTTTCTCTGCAACAACCACTCCTGAAATTGAAAAACTTATCGGAGAATTTTTGAAAGAGCCAGTGAGAATTTCTGTTAAAACAGGCGATACTGCAAAAAGCATTGACCAAGATGTTGTTCGTATCAAACCGGGTGAAGATAAGCTTGATGTTTTACACGAGCTTTTAAACCAAAAAGATTTTAAAAAAGTTCTTATTTTCGGACGTACAAAGCATGGTGTGGAAAAACTTTCAAAAATTCTTGCGGATAAAGGTTTTAAAGCTGAATCAATTCATGGAAATAAAAACCAAACTCAAAGGCAACGCTCCCTTGCTGCTTTCAAGGCAGATAAAGCACAGATATTGGTTGCGACAGATGTGGCGGCACGAGGACTGGATATTGCAGACATAAGCCATGTTATTAACTACGATTTGCCTGAAACATATCAAGATTATGTGCACCGCGTAGGTCGTACTGGAAGGGGCAGTAAAAAAGGAAAGGCACTTACGTTTGTTGAGGATAGACAACACAGACACTAATTTTTATGCAAATTAAAACTGGTTCAACAAAAACATTTCAAAAATTTGGCAAGTGGGTAGAGAGGCCTCTCCGCACAGAGATTTTAGTGTGCAAGTGCGGATATAAATATATAAAGACTCGCCTAGATCAAACATC
>CAYNNE010000018.1:6007-6259 GCA_964398725.1 uncultured Candidatus Saccharibacteria bacterium | reverse complement strand
ATTAAGTGCATGCTCAAACAAATAAAAGATTAAAAGACGAAACCCCCGAGAAAAATCTCGGGGGTCTTGGTGTGCTAATTGAGCCTCGCTTGTCTCATACGAGTCTCGGCCGCATCTTCTTCAAAAAAAGAAAGGATTGCGGTCAGTAGCCGTATCGGACTTGCCTCTTCAGGAACCCGGCTCCCTTCAAGTTCCCTGAGAAGAGATTTCTCCTCATCAGGAGAGATGAAGTTTGCTTCTCGGGCCGCTTTC
>CAYNNE010000018.1:0-5997 GCA_964398725.1 uncultured Candidatus Saccharibacteria bacterium | reverse complement strand
AAAGCCTTCCTTGCACCTTACAAACAACTTCTGGCGAAGGTGGAAGTCCGGGAACATCAAGGTTCCCGTGCTGTCCGCAATTTTCACAGAACTTCCAAGATACTACTTGTGCTGGCATCTGCAGTAGCTCCGGTTAGGGTCTTTTGGAACTATATCACACAATAAGAAAAATGCAAGTCTAATTTATAAAATAATAGAGGTAATGAAATGGCGGCCTATTTAATTGACTTTTGAAGATTTTTAATTTATTCTTTCCAAACGCCGACGGGCGCATTTTATTTTTATAAAAATGACTGAAATACGAAACATAGCAATTATTGCCCATGTGGACCATGGAAAGACCACCCTAACCGACGCCATTATGCGGGAGATGGGTGCTTCTGATGAGACCACATCAATGGACTCCAATACCTTAGAGCTTGAAAGAGGCATTACTATTTATGCAAAAAATGCGTCTATTAATTACAAGGGGACCAAAATCAACATAGTAGACACTCCAGGCCACGCAGACTTCGGCTCTGAAGTGGAACGAGTGCTTCGCTCTATTGATTCTGTGCTTTTGATAGTGGACGCACAAGAAGGGCCAATGCCACAAACTCGTTTTGTTCTAAAGAAATCTCTGGAGCTTGGGCTAAAACCAATTGTTGTTATAAATAAAATAGATAAACCAGCGGCCAATCCAAAACACGCAGAAGAGCAGGTCCTTGAATTATTCATGGAGCTTGGTGCTAACGATGAACAAGCAGATTTTCCAGTTGTTTATGCAATTGGTCGCCAAGGTATTGCCAAAAGACATTTGGAAGATGAGTCAAATAGCATAGCTCCACTTTTGGATGTCATTTTGGAAAAAGTACCTTCTGCAACATCAGCAGAACATTTAGAAAGGCCAACACGGCTTCAGCCATTTAACCTTGGGTATGACAATTTTTTGGGACGCCTAGCCATAGCTCGTATCTATGATGGAGAAATATCTGTAAACTCAAACGTTTTTATAAAAAGACCATCCGGCGCTACCCATACAGGAAAAATTATTAAAATTTTTACTTTCAATGGCCTTAAGAAAGAAGAAACACAAAAAGCTTCTGCGGGCGATATTGTGATGCTTGCTGGACTACCAAACATAGATATTGGGGAAACTATAACAACAGAGGAAAATACAGAACCACTTCCAGCGATTGCGGTTGATGAGCCCACAATCACACTTAATTTTTTGGTTAACAGTTCACCATTTGCTGGGCGTGTTGGAAAATATGTAACATCTCGTCAAATAAGAGAGAGACTAGAAAAAGAATTAGAAGTTAATGTTGGTCTTCGTGTGGATTTTTCAAATGCAGAAAGCTTAAAGGTGTCTGGCCGTGGAGAACTTCACATTGCAATCCTTTTGGAAAATATGAGAAGAGAGGGCTATGAACTTCAAGTTTCTCAACCACAAGTAATTCTTCATGAGATTGATGGCGAAAAACATGAGCCGTTTGAAGAAGTTGTTGTGGATATACCAAGCGAATATCAAGGTGCAATTATTGAACGCTTAGGAAAGCGCGGATTTATCATGCATGACATGAAAGTGCACGGGCCTGTGGTGCGCCTCGTGTTTGAAGGGCCTACTAGAGGCCTTTTGGGATACAGAAATCAATTTATTATTGAAACAAAAGGAGAGGGTATTTTGTCGTCTCGTTTTATTGGATTCCGTCCATGGGCCGGAGAAATCACCAAACGACATACTGGCTCAATGATCTCTATGGTGTCTGGAAAAGCACTTGGTTTTTCACTTTACAATTTACAAGATAGAGGCGTGCTTTATATTGCTCCAGCAACAGAGGTTTATGAAGGAATGGTTATTGGAAATACTTCAAAGGGAGAGGAAATGTCTGTGAATCCAACAAAGGGAAAGCAACTTACAAATATGCGCGCTTCTGGTTCAGACGAAGCCATTCGTTTAGTACCCCCACTTGAGCTTTCAATAGAAAGAGGTTTGGAAATTATTAATGATGATGAGTATTTAGAAATCACCCCGACAGATGTTCGTATTAGAAAGCAATTTCTTACAGAATTAGATAGAACTAAGTCAAAGAGAAAAGAGTAAAAGTCGCTCGGAGTAAATGTATATTCAAACAACTACCACTCGGATTAAAATCTCAAAATAGTTAAGTTCAATAACGAAAAACACCAGAACTCGCCGTATACTCGGCTCAGACAGCTGGTGTTTTTCTATTTCCCTAAAACTATTTTGAAATATCCTCGTGAGCTTGAATATACATTTACTCCTCGCTCTAAAGATTAATTCGGAAAAACTTTTAACTCGCTGGTCGTGTTAAACTTCTTGATTATGAATAGCCTTGTATTAGATGTAGGTACTACAAATATTAAAGCCATTATTTTTGATGCATCTTTCAAGGTCGTCTCTAGTGTTTCAAGAGAAATTTCCACAAAAACAGAAAACGGTAAAGTTGAACAAGACCCAAAAGAAATACTTTTGGCTTCAAAAGATGTAATTAAAAGAGTAGTTGAAGAAAGTAAGATTGATCCAAAATTAATTTCAGGGTGGGGAATGACCGTGCAAAGAGAGACGGTTGTGGTGTGGAATAAAGAGACGGGTGAGCCGGTGTACCCTGCTATTTCTTGGCAAGACAATAGGACTAGTGAACTTTGCGAAAGTATTAAAGAACTACAAGAAAAAAACATAAGAGAAAAGACGGGGCTTTTAATCTCGCCATATTTTTCTGCTTCAAAACTAGCTTGGATTTTTAAGCACATAGGAAATACAGAAGGACTAATGTGGGGGACTATTGATACATGGATTATGTGGAATATTTTGACCGAAAAACCTTATGCAACAGATTATACGAATGCGTCCCGCACTATGCTTTTTAATATAAATACTCTGTCTTGGGATGAAGAATTGTTTAATGTTTGGGACATAAAAATAAATAATCGCCCACTAGCTAAACCATCGTTATCAAGATTTGGAACCCTCGATGAATCGATTGTCGGTATACCTTTAGAGCTTGTTGCTGTGAGTGGCGATCAGCAGGCCAGTATGTACGGAGCACTGAAGCGCGACACAGAAACCAAAATAACTTTTGGAACAGGCACATTTTTAGTACAAAGATTAAAAGATGAATTTTTAGTTTTTAATAATTTTTTTACAACATTACTACCAACAAAAAATGGTGCTTCGTATGCAATTGAAGCAAAGATAGGCGAGTTTGGACAAACAATTGCTCATTTATTAGAGCAAGGAATATCTCTAGAAAACATAACTAAAGAAATAGCTGTAAGCGTGAGTACTTGGATAAAATCATTGCCGGTTGCACCAAAGAGCATTGTTGTTGATGGTGGTATAACCCAGTCTCCTTTTTTGTTAGAAGCTTTGCGAAAAAATTTTCCGGAAATTGTATTTATTGAACAACCAACTTTTGAAGGTACTGCTTTGGGTGTGGCTTTTATGGTATTTGATTCTCTTAACGGGGAGGAGTAATCTGAGGACAAATGCTTTATAAAAAGATTCTAAAACCAATTCTTTTTTTATTTGACCCAGAAGGTGTACATGATTGTTTTATAAGCTTAGGAGAGTTGCTTGGAAGATTTTCAATAACTCGTTTTTTGATTGCACTGCCGTATAAATATCGTGGCAAAGATATTTCAAAAACAGTAGATGGTATTCGTTATAAAACCCCATTTATTCTTGCAGCGGGTTTCGACTATAACGGTCGACTGACGCGAATACTTCCAAGTCTGTCCTTTGGTGGTGTTGAGGTAGGCTCTGTTACCGCAAGAAAATGTGAAGGCAATTCAAAACCAAGACTTGTGAGACTCATTAAATCAAAAAGTATTTTAGTAAACAAAGGTTTAAGAAATGATGGAGTCGATGCCATTATTAAGCGCCTTAAAACAACCCCAAAGCAAGAAAATTTTATTGTGGGTATTTCAATAGCAAGAACAAATGATTCGCAATCGTCTTCACTGGAAGACGGAATAAAAGATTATTGTTATAGCTTTAGGCGTTTGAATGAAGAGAATATTGGAGACTATTACACTATAAATATTTCTTGTCCCAATGCATTTGGTGGAGAATTATTCACAGCTAAAGAGTCATTAACAAAATTATTAACAAAATTAAAAAACATTCCCTGTAAAAAGCCGGTGTATGTAAAACTTCCAATAAATATGGAATGGGAAAAACTAGAAGATTTGTTAGAAATAATTACTTCACTTAATTTTAGTGGAGTAGTGATTGGAAATCTTAATAAAAAATATGAAGATTTGGATTTTGTTGAAGAAGCGCCAAATGAGTTTATGGGCGGGCTGTCTGGCAAAGTGTGTTTCAATCTATCAAATGAGGTTATTAAAAAAACCAAAGAAAAATATGGCAACAAGCTCACTATAATCGGCTGTGGGGGAGTGATGTCTACAGAAGATGCTTTATATAAAAAAGAAATTGGCTCTGATTTGATTCAACTAATTTCAGGGATTATATATGAAGGACCATCTCTTATAAAAAAGATGGTAAAAGCCTTTTAAGCCCCGAGACCTTAGAGTGAGGAGTAAAATATTTTAAAGCTCACGAGAGTATTTTGAAATTATGTTTAACAAAATAGAAAAACCTCAACTGTTTGAGCATAGCGAGTTTTGAGGTTTTTCGTTATGGAGTTTCGTAATTTCAAAATTTTCACTCGAGTGGTAGTTGATTGAAAATACTTTACTCCGAACGATTCTTATTTAGTTATGTGTTTCCAGAGCCAAACGCCAACAAGAATCATGTCAGCGAGAAATACAAGTCCAAGTAAAAAACCAAATGAACTTGCTCCTACTCCATATTGATACATCATACCCATACATTATACACTGACGCGTTAAATACTTTTTGTTAGTAATACTAGTCATAGTTATTCGGCTTAGTAGGCATGAATAGCAAATCAAAAAATATCTGGGGCGCCATAGCAGTTTTAATATTTATTGGGTTAATAGGTTTTTTTATTTTTTCTAGCAATAGCACCACCGTTAATACAGCGGCGGTACAAAATGCAATAGAAAATACTAAAGAATGCCCGAGAGACACACTTATTTGTCCAAATGGGGGAACTGTAAAAAGAATTCTTCCAAGTTGTCAGTTTGATACTTGCCCAGTTCCAGACAACCCTTCACCGGCTGCTTTATATAAAGATTAATTAAATTTTTAAATTCTAACGCCTTAAATTTTCGCGCCAAATCACGGCTAATTTAAGCCAAGAAATGCCCTTGACAAATTGTCAATGGTATGCTAATTTCTGACCCAGACCTTAAAAAGGAGGTGTATAATCGCTCATTAACAAAGTACGTATTTACTGTGTTGTGCGATCAAATCTCACAGGAGGAAACTCATGTATGTCTAGCCCAGAACGGGAAAGATCATACAAAGCTGTTGTTCAAAAGGTCATTGAGGGTGGCCCTCACGGACCCTATGCGGTTGCTACTTCAGAAAAAATTGACGGTTCTGTGACATTTTCATTGGAACCGGCAGTTTGGACTGAAAATGATTATCCGCAAGAGGGTTTCAGGGTCATTCTCAGTGATATTAGAAGTAAGCGCGCCGGTTGGCGTGCTCACAATGCTAGGTTTGAAAGACCTAGTGACAAGAGCTAGTTCACAGCAAACAGAAAGGAGAAATAGAGATGGGTCTCAAAGATTTCGCTAAAAGGGCGGGTCTTATTGAAGAGGAGTCGGATGGAAGTGGGCCCAAGGGCACAACTTCAAATCCGGCCTCGTCAACGAGCAGAACGCCTGTAGTCCCTTCGCCTTCATGGCGGGGGTCAATCACACCGCCAGTCGGTGTAAGCGTCAATTCTGTTGATAGTGGCAAGTACACCGCGCTTCTTCAAAGCGCAATGGAAAAGTCTGCTGTTGCAGGATTTTCGCAGTTCCTGACACAACTCAAGGTTCTGGAAAACGTTCCGGGTATGAGTGAAGCGATGCGCTTTCAAGCTGCTATCGCAACACTTCAAGGAATGAAGAGCGATG
>CAYNNE010000017.1:0-13404 GCA_964398725.1 uncultured Candidatus Saccharibacteria bacterium | reverse complement strand
CATCATTTTTAAAAATAATCTTATAAAACCAGAACCCATTATATCGCAATATTTTACTTTGCAACTAATATTATAGTCCCCAACCAAAGCTCTTTTTGTAATTTAGAGCCCTGCATTTGAAGCTATGTTGTATATAGGAAGAAGAACTGAGGCCAATAACACCCCAACTCCAAGTCCCAATCCCACAATCATAACCGGCTCGATAAGACTGACTATCACATCCACAGCATTATTTACTTCTCTTTGATAAAACTTTGCCATGGTATTGAGAATGTTTCCAAGTTCTCCGGTTTCTTCTCCAACTTTTACCATTTGAACTAAAATACTAGGAATTTCATGATACTTAGAAATAGCTTGGGAAAGAGAAGCACCACCTTTAACGTCTGTCGCCGCGGCAGCTAAAATATCTTTATAAACGGCATTACCCACAACGCTAGAGGTAATTTCAAGCGCCTTTAACATAGGAATTCCAGAAACAACCATTGTGTGCATGTTGTCAGAAATGACTGAGAGATAAAGTTTTCTGTAGAGATCTCCTATGTACGGATAAGTTAATTTACTTCTATCAAATGCCACCTTTCCTTCCTCAGTGCGAGCAAACTTAATTAAGAAAAATAAACCAATAATAAGTAGGGCGGAAATTAATAACCCATAATTTACAAAGAAACTAGAAATTGCAAAGACTACTTGGGTATAGAAAGGAATTTCTTGGCCAGAATCTTGAATAATAACTGCAATTTTAGGAATAATTAAAGTGAACATTAAAACCATAACGCCTATAAACACAATAACCACAAATGATGGGTAAATAAATGCATTTCGTGCTTTTGATGTTACCTCGTAAGTACGGTCCAGGTGATCTGCCAAATAAGTAAATGTGTCATCAAGTTTTCCTGTCTCTTCTCCGGCGCGCACCATATTTACATAAAATTCAGAGAAAATTTTGGGATGTTTGCTTAGTGCTTTAGAAATACTTGCTCCGCCTTGTAAATCATCTGTTATTTCTGCCAAAGATTCACGCAACATCAAATTTTCCGCTTCTCCAGCCAATAATTTGAAAACCCTCAGAGCAGAGACTTGGGCTTGAAACAGAGTTGCTAGTTGTCGTGAAAGAATAACAACTTCTTTATTAGTAACTCTTTTTGTAAGTTGTGAGAGTATTCCAAATTTCTTCTCTCCTTCTACAGGATGAATTTCTGCAACCGTTAGTCCCCTTTTATGAAGTGAAGCAATAGCAATATCTAAAGAAGCAGCATCAATATTACCTTCTTCTTTTTTCCCTTCTATAGATATTGTTTGGTATTGGTACAACATGTTACATAAGTTTTTCTAATGATCGTGGATCTGTTGAATAAAGAAAAGCATTCTCGGTGGTAATTTCTCCGCTTCGAACCAAATCAGCTAAAGATCTGTTTAAATCTACCATCCCCAATTCGCTTGATGTCTCTATCACGTTATCTATTTCGTGAGTTCTATTATCTCTTATTAGATTAGATACTGCAGCATTATTTACTAAAAGCTCATAGGCAGGAATAAGCCCCCCTGAAATTCTAGGGATAAGGCGCTGAGAAAATATCCCCGCCAAAGATCCGGCAAGCTGAACTCTGATTTGGTTCTGTTGATTGGCTGGAAAAGAGTCAATAATACGCTCAATTGTTTGTGAGGCAGTATTGGTATGAAGAGTTGTCATCACATAGTGTCCGGTCTCCGCCGCAGTTACTGCAGTTGAAATGGTTTCAATGTCTCGCATTTCACCTATCATCAAAATATCAATGTCTTGTCTGAAAATTCCACGCAAAGCGTCATGAAAACTTGGTGTATCAATCTTTACTTCTCTTTGATCAATTAAGGCCTTGTCTTCAGTAAAAATATATTCGATTGGAGATTCAATGGTAATTATGTGCTCCAGCCTTTCGTGATTAATCATATCTATAAGCGCTGCTAGGGTGGTCGTTTTTCCGTGGCCAGCAGGACCCACAACCAAGAAAAATCCTTGTTGCCTATGTGCAAATTGCTCAAGAATTGGTGGAAGGTTTAATTCTGCAAGTGTACGAATTTTTTGAGGAATTAATCTAAGTGCAATAGAAATTTTTCCAAGTTCATAATAAGCGTTGCCTCTAAATCTCGCTTTTCCGTCATGCGTATATCCGAAATCAACTTCTTTACGAGCCTTAAACTCTTCTAGGTTTGATTCTGAAAGAATCACAGAGAGTATTCCTTCTATATTTTCATGAGCAAGGGGGCTTTTTTTTACTAAAGGAATAAGAAAACCGTCAACTCTTATTATTGGAGACCTATCTTCAGAAAGGTGTAAATCAGAACCATTTTCTTGAACACAAATGTCCACTAGTTCTGTAAATAATTGGTTGTGTTCTGATGTTGGATTCATATTGTTTGTAAATTTTGAGACTGAATAACTTTAGAGACTTGGGAAACCGCTTCCTTGGGAACGGTTGAAAGCTTTTTTAAATATGTCTCTGCACCAAGTACCCGGGCCTTCTCTATTTTATCAGGGTCATCGGAGTTTGTAAGGAGGATAAGTGCTGAACCTTCTGCCAAGTTCTCATTTTTCATTTTCTCTAACAGTGCCACTCCATCAACTGCAATCATAATAAGGTCAAGAACTATTGCGTTATATTTGTTTTCTTTCATTTTTCTTAAAGCCTCCGCCGCCCCAACGGCAATGTCAGTATTAAAGCCGGCCGACCTAAACTCATCCGCATACATTTCAAGTATGAAGCGATTATCATCGACCAGAAGAACTGATTTTGTTTCTATATTTTCTAAAGACATTTACCCCCTCACTAACTTTACTGATAATCGACCGGGCGACACATGGGCGAATAGCCCACCCCTATTCGGGGTTGTGTCGCCGAGAATTTTTGCCATCATTTGATGATTATTTAGTTTAGTTTTCATATTGTTTCGTAAAGTTAGTGTGGGGGTGAAATTATAGGCTAGCCACCTCTTCAAAAGGAATCAATCCATCAAAGGCTTTCAATATTGCGTCTTCTTTCATAGAAAGCATTCCTTTAGCTCTTGCCGCTTTATATATTTCAGCTTCTCCAGCGTTTGCAAGAATCAATTTTTCAACTTCTTTATCCATTTCAAGAAGCTCCATCACAGCCATACGACCCTTGGTTCCGGTTGGATTATCTTCTGTTGCTTCTATTTCCTTAAATTCTTTTCCAAATTTTAATTTCTTTTTAAACTCCTCTGGCAGGTCTTCAAATTGTTTATCAACCATGGCCTTAACTGCACCCTCTAGTGGTAATTTCTTTCCTGTACCAGGAACTAAGGTTCTTACCAATCTTTGAGCAATAACCAAAACAAGAGTTGGGGGAATTAAATAAGAGTCAACACCCATATCAATGAGACGAGGAATAACACCAATAGAATTGTTGGTGTGAATTGTTGAAAGCACTACGTGGCCTGTAAGCGCTGCTTGAATTGCAAGTTGGGCGGTTTCTTTATCGCGAATTTCTCCCACCATTATGATGTCGGGGTCCTGACGAAGCGTAGTACGCAATCCGGTTGCAAATGTGTAGCCAATATCGGGGCGAATTTGAGATTGAGTAACTCCTTCAATGTTGTATTCAATAGGGTCTTCAAGGGACAAAACATTTCTATGTTCGCGGTCAAACTCTTTGAGCATTGCGTAAAGAGTTGTGGATTTTCCTGAACCAGTTGGTCCAGAAATAAGAATGAGGCCGTATGGTCTATCCATAGCCTTACGAATTACCTCAATACTTTCTTTTGTAATGCCAATTTCTTCCAAGCTTCTAACGCCTTTTGCTTGGTCTAGAATTCTCATCACCACCTTTTCTCCGTAGTAGGCAGGAAATGTTGAAACACGAAAGTCCACTTTTCTATCCCCCACCTTTGCGGAAAAACGGCTGTCTTGGGGCTTTCTTTTTTCATCAAGACGCATTGCAGAAAGTATTTTTATACGAGCAACAACTGATTGGTGAACTTTTGGAGGAAGCGTTAAATAGGTATTAAGAACTCCGTCCACTCTAAATCTCACCCTTACCGTTGTTCCCATGTGTTCTATGTGAACATCGGATGCGTTGTAGTCAATTGCGTAACGCAAAATTGTGCCGACCATTTTAGCCACAGGTGCGTCCTCAACAATAGTTGTTGTTCCGTCTTTGTTTTTTCTTTCTATTGAGCCAGTTATTGCTTCATCAATTCCAGCATCTACCTCTTGTGGACTATCCGGCATTTGTCCTTCCGCCTTTTTTGTATCTTCTGCAATCTCCGTTTCAAATTCTCCAAGAGCCTTAGTTACTTCTCCAGTAAGCCCTTTATACTGATTTATAACTTTCTTCAAATCTTCTTCTGTAATAAGAAAAAGTTTGAAGGGCATGTTGAGCTTTGAGGAAATAAAATTCAAAGCGTCCCTTGCTTCAATATTGTCTGGGTCCACAATTCCAACTTCCAAAATATCATCCTCAACAGCAAGAGGAACAAAATGATAATAAGCAGCTGATTCTTCAGGAATTAAATCCAAAATACTTCCAGGCACTTCGGCATCACCAATTTCTCTGGTTGGAATGTCTAATGATTCCCCTTTGCTTTTTAAAATCTCTTTGGCTTCAATTCCTCTATCCAAAAGAATTCTTTCAACCGAAATACCTTTCGATTCCGCTTCCTCTTGGATAGGCTGAATATCTTTGGCCGAAATTAATTTTTTGTCGGCTAATATTTCAAGAAAACTCATAGAAAATTAAGGAGCTGTTGTTGTGGCCGTTTGCTGAGGCGTACTAATTGGTGCCACTGTACCAATATCAACGCCAATTCTCTCAAACGGATTGGGTCTTCCCAAATCTGGCGTAGGAAGCGTTATCGACCAATCCTTGAGGGAAGAAAATTTTGAATTTGAAAAAAGGTCTGTATCAAAACTAACTCCCTTCAACTTATCTAAAAGTTCAAGGAGGTCGCTTCCAACACTGGTTGTTGCTGTAGCGTCATTAATTACAGGCTCCTTAAATGCGAGTGTATACAGGGCGCCAACAACAATTACTATTGTTATTATCCAGCCAATTATTTTAGTGTTGAATTTCATATTATTTAATCCAGTATGTGTGAACTGTTAAATCAAAAGACATAATGACTGGGGTTTGGGTGGTACTACTTATTCTCATGTTAACAGCACGAACATCAATAATTTGGAGACTTTGTTCAATATCTTTCAAATAAGCTAGAAAATTAGCGTAAGTTCCCACAACGCTGAATGACATTGTGGTTGTTTTATACAAATCTTTTGACTTGGCGTTAATGGTTGCTCCTGAATCTGTTGATTCTTCGACTACTCGAACATTCCTAACAGACATTCCCCTGCGTCCGGCGAGCGCGTCCAAATCAGCGGTTAGTTTTACAACATCAAACTCTCGTGGAATTGATTTCTCAAGACGAGAAACGCTCTCTGCAGACAAATCACTTATTTGTGTTTCAAGTTCGTCCCTCAAAATCTTAACTTCTTCAATGTTTGCTAAGGCATGAGTATATTCACTTCTTTGGCTTAACAAATTTCTTACCTCCATATATTGAGGATCTATATATGCATAAAATATTCCTACTGCGATTACGACTAGAATGATTGGTAAGAAGGGTTTCATATTATTGGTTTTCCGATTCAGTTACTTCTGCTTGTCCTGAAATAATCGTTGCTGGATCTAATTCGCCCCTAAAAGAGAACAACACCGCCCCCTTATCGTTTAGATCTAAATCAAAGAAATTTCTAGTTTTAAAAACATTAGACTTTCTAAAGACATCAGAAACTTGTGCCACGGCCACATAGCCGATTGCCTCCCCCTTAAATGCCACCGAAGAGCCCTTGCCAGAAATCATGCTGAACGACAATTCAGTTAAGCGCGTATTTTTTACCAACATTGTTTCTAATTTTTCAAAAAAACTTGAGAGCGTTACGTGCTTTGAAAGTAAGGACTTGGCCGTAATTATTCTGTCGTAATTTCTATTTATTTCTTGAATTCTTTGAGGATCTATTTCTTCACGAGCCGCTGAAAGTTGTGCTTCCATAGAAACCAAGTTTCTATTCAAATACCACTGAGCACCAAACACAACTATGGCAGCCACAATTGCCAAGGTAAAAATAGTGCTTGAGATAAAACTCCAAATACCACCTCCATCTCGTGGGCCGGTGGCTTTTTCTACTTCTCTAGGAACCGCAGTTTCCTGAGAGGAGTTTTTTGGAATAAAAGATGATTGGAATTTCGGTTCCATTCTTTATTAATTATAGCGCAATAATTCAAAGCAAATGACCGTTATTCACTTATTCGCCACTTTCACGCAATTTTCTTAATGCCAAACCAATTGCCACAGCAAATTCTGGTCCGGTCTCTTTCAAAGCTTGCTCAAGAAAGGCTGGTGCTTCTATTTTTGAAAATGGGTCGCTAGTCTCAACAGGGGTTTCAAAATTATTCTGGGCAAGCTCCGCTAAGCCCTTAAGCGCTGAGCCTCCACCAACAAAAATGATTTTCTTTAAGTTTTTATTATATTTCCTTTCAAAATTTAAAATAACCCTATTCGCTTCCGCAAAAATATAATCCAATGAAAGGTGCACAATGTCGGACATATCTTTATCGGCTGTTCCTCCTAAACCAACCGTTCTTTTCATTACCTCTGCTCTATCAACAGCGAGCCCCATTGATTTGGAAATTGCCAAAGTTATATCGTGCGATCCCCTGTTTACTGTGTGAGACAAGCGCACAATACCCCTTTCCACAATATAAAGCTTTGTAGTTGCTGCTCCCATATCAAAAATCATTACCGGCGCAATGGTTTCGTCCAAAACTGCTCGCATAGTGGAAAAAATCTCTATTTCAAAAAAAGATGCCTCCAGCCCACAGCTCGTAACAATAGACTGATATTTTTGAAGTACAGCGTTGTGTATTGCCACAAGCAATATATCTAGGGCTTTTTCTTTGGGTTTTTGAAATGTGGTGGCCACTCCTTCAGGGTTATCCTCTATAGAAGTGTCATCTCGAGGGATTATAGACCAATCTAGGGCCACTTCACTGATTGGAATGGGAATATACTTTCTGGCCTCAATAGGTATCAAGTTTTGAAGCTCTTTCATTGGCACATCAGGAATTTGTATAAGAGACATTAAACTAGAGGCAAACGGAATGGCAAAAGCAGCAGATTTTGTGGAAACATTCACTTCTTTTTCTTTTAATAAGTCATTCAGGGCTTCAATTATTTTTTCTGTCGGTAGATTTGTTGATTGGCCAACAGAGCCTCCTGCGTATGGACCAAGCGCTAGCTCCCCATAAGTTTCAAGTCTGGCAGTTTCACCTTTCTTACGAAGTTGTACAATTTTTATTGAGGAGGAACCAATATCAATACCCAAAATGCTTCCTTCTGGTTTTTTAAAAATACGCGAAAATATAGAGGACAATTCCATGACACTATTATAACTCAAATGAGAAGTATTTCAGAAAAAATAATTGATGCTTTATTTCCAAAAGAAATGTCTGTTTTGGAATTAGAGAAAATGTCCCCTGCTCAAATGGTGAGCGATTTTAAAAAAGCAGATTCTAAAAATGAAATTCATTCTCTTTTTTCATACGAAGATAAAAAAGTAAAAACATTAGTCGGAGAAATAAAACATCACCAAAACAAAATCTTGGTTGAAAAAATTACTGAATTGATGACAGAAAAAATATTAGGAATTTTTGAAGATAATTTACAATTTGGTAATCATAAAATTTATTTAATACCAATTCCCTCATCTTCTTCTCGCTTAAATGAGCGCGGATATAACCCAGCAGAATTAATTGCACAGAAAATATATGAGTCTAGGCCTGATTTATTTGAGTATGCACCTGTTTTACAAAAAATAAGAGAGACAAAGCGTCAAACAAATTTACAAAGAAGAGACAGACTTACAAATTTAGTAGGGGCATTTAGTGCTAATACAGAAAATAGTTTTGATTTGAGCATTTTAATTGATGATGTTTCCACAACCGGAGCAACAATTTTTGAAGCAAGACGCGCACTGCAAGAAAAAAATATTTTTACCAAGGGGGCTGTGGTGGTTGCAAAATAATGCACCGTTTTTTGTCTTCACATGGGTAAAATTTTGTTATGCAATAAATTTGGCAGTGGAATTTTAGCTATACACCAACCTACATATCGGAAGGTGCCAAAAAAATTTTTACCATCCACAATTTTTAGCATTTTTTGGGCGCTCTAGAGGGTATACTCATTGGATAAAAAGTTTATTAAAAATTCCATAAACTTTTTCAATTGATATCTATATCAATCAACTTGTTTTAATTAATTATCAGTTAAAAATTTGCAGAATGTAAAAAAATGGAGGCCACAAAACCACAAAAAGCTAAAAAAAGTATAAAGTTATCAAAAAATTTTCAATTAATTAAAACTATTAAGAAAAGAGACGGTACCATTGTCCCTTTTGATGTTTCTAGAATTGAACGCGCTGTAATTCGAGCAATGAATGCAGCAAATGAGGGCGGAGAAGAACAAGCAAAACAAGTGGCCAAAAGAGTTTTTGATGTTCTTCACTACATTAAGCAAGTTTCTAATGACAAAAATTACCAACCAACAGTAGAACAAATCCAAGACACTGTTGAGCAAACTATGATTGCTCTTTCATTTTCAAAAACGGCAAAGAAATTTATTCTTTATCGTGAACAACGCGCACAAGTCAGACAAAAAATTGGTTTCGTTCCAGAGCAAGTAAAAAAACTTGTTCAAGATAGTAAAAAATATTTTAGAAATCCGCTTGCTGAACTTGTTTACTATCGCACTTATTCTCGCTGGATTACAGAACAAGGTAGGCGCGAAACTTGGATAGAGACTGTTGATCGTTATATGGAGTTTATGAAAGAAAATTTAAACTCAAGTCTTTCTAAATCTGAGTACAGTGAAATTCGTGAAGCGATTTTGAAACAAGATGCAATGCCTTCAATGCGTCTTTTGCAATTTGCAGGAAAAGCAGCGCACCGAACAAATGTTTGTGCATACAACTGTTCATTCATTGCTCCAAAAACTTTTCAAGATTTTGCAGAAATAATGTACATCTCTATGTGTGGTACTGGTGTTGGATGGTCTGCGGAAAGTCAAAACATTCAAGCGCTTCCTCAAATAAAAAAACAAACTGGAAAGAAAGTTGCCAAATATGTAATTAAAGATAGTAAAGAGGGTTGGGCAGACGCTCTTTCTTTTGGAATGAAGACTTGGTTTGGTGGTTTTGATGTGGAATTCGATTATTCACTCATTCGCCCAGCTGGCGCCCGTTTAAACACTATGGGGGGCAAAGCTTCTGGCCCAGAGCCACTTCGCTCTCTTTTGGACTTCACTCGTGAAAGAATCATGAAAAAACAGGGCAGGCACCTTACAAACATAGATGCCCACGACATTATGTGCAAAATTGGTGAGTGTGTAGTGGCAGGGGGTGTGCGTCGTAGCGCCATGATTTCTCTTTCAGATTTAGATGATGAATCAATCAGAGATTCAAAAAAGGGGCAATTTTATTTAACAGAGGGACAAAGAAGTTTGGCAAACAACTCTGCTGTGTATGTCACAAAACCAACGGCTGAAGAATTTTTGGATGAATGGACTGCTCTCGTTAAGAGTGGCTCTGGTGAAAGAGGAATTTTTAACAGAGGAAACTTGGAACACACACTTCCTAAAAGGCGTACCGGTCAATGGAAAAATGGTTCAATGCCAATACTCGGAACAAATCCTTGTGGAGAAATTATTTTGCAATCAAAACAATTTTGTAATTTGAGTGAAGTTGTTGCGCGTGCAGACGATACAGAAGAAACTCTCTTGAAAAAAATTCGTATTGCAACAATTCTTGGCACATACCAATCCACCCTCACCTATTTCCCTTACCTTTCTAAAGAATGGAAAAAGAATTGTGAAAAAGAAAGATTGCTTGGTGTTTCAGTAACTGGCCAATGGGACTCCACAGCAATTCGTAATCCTGAAGTGATGGAGCGTTTGAAAAAAGAAGCAATCGCAATAAACAAAAAATTTGCTACCCGCTTTGGAGTTAATTCCTCCACCTGCATCACTTGTGTAAAACCATCGGGAACCGTTTCTCAAACAGTAGATTGTGCTTCTGGAATGCACCCAAGACATTCTCCTTATTACATTCGTCGCATAAGAATCGCAGCAACAGATGCTCTTTTCAAAATGTTGAAAGATCAGGGCGTGCCTTACTACCCAGAAGTTGGTCAAACATTAGAAGACGCTACAACTTATGTTCTTGAGTTTCCTGTAAAAGCGCCGGAAGGAGCAATTTGCAAAGATGATGTTTCTGCAAAAGACATGCTTGAATATTGGAAGGTTGTAAAACAACACTACACCGAGCACAATCCTTCAGTAACTATATCTGTAGGTGAAGATGAGTGGATATTAGTGGCTAACTGGGTTTATGAAAACTGGGACCTAATAGGAGGCCTCTCATTCCTTCCCCGCTCAAACCATGTCTATAAACTCGCTCCTTATGAAGCTATTAATAAAGATAGGTACGAAGAACTCTTGAAACGCGTTGAACACATAGACTTCTCAAAGATAGTTACTTATGAGACAGATGATGAGACAGAGGTAAAGAAAGAGCTTGCTTGTGCAGGAGGTACTTGCGAAATATAACTACTCAGTAGTTATACCTTCAAACTCTGGTGAATTAGCTTCAGCTTCTGCTTTTGTAGCACGCACAATTTTATCTTGGTGGTGTGCAGGAGAATATATTGTGTAAAGTTTTAAATCTTCTGCTTCTGAAACATTGATTACATTGTGTTTGGCGCCAGATGGCACAATTATTCCGTCGCCATCAGAAACTTCGTATTCTGTTTCATCAATAATCACTTTCCCGTGTCCTTTTTCAAAACGAAAAAATTGGTCGTTTTCTGTGTGAGTCTCTAATCCTATTTCCTCAAGTGGTTTTAGACTCATCAAAACCAATTGACTATGCGCGCCCGTGTAAAGCACTCTTCTAAAATCACTATTTTCTACTGTTAATTTTTCTAAATTGCCGTAAAATCCTTTCCTGCCCGAATGACCGAAATCATTTGGTCGGGCGGGTTTCATGTTTGTATCTATATCCATAGTTTAATTTTACACCGAAATCTTTTTTATTTAATGACACATTCGCACAATTTTTGGTTTAAAATTTTCTTTTGCTCCTTTACGGTATTTATAAAAACTTTTTGCGAACCATTTCCCACTGCATATTTTTTATTTAGTGGGGTGTAGTGATTGTATCCACGACGAGCAAACTCTTTCACAAGTTATTCGTGTCTATTAAAAAGAGCTTTTTGTTTGCCCACCCAGCGTAGAGTTTCTGGGTGTTTACTATATCCCCCTTTGGCTTTGTGTTTAGTGAGTATATTCCAAAGCCCATGAAGCTCTCGGTGTTCCGCTAGTAAATGTTTTCTGCACAAATGTTTTGGATATATGTCCCAAACTCGCATTTTAGCGATTTAGGTAAGTGATAGTGAGTTGAAGAACCGTTGCAAATGACACCCAGAGCAAATATGGAATTTGCATATAGGTAACCCATTTAAAATATGGATAAATTGCAACCATTGCCCATATAAGTGTGGCAAGGACGAGCAAAATATCTATTCCTGCAAGAAGATTGTTTTTTAGACCGAACTGAAGTGAAGTAAAAGCGAAATTAAAAATCAAATTTAAAACAAATGGCAGGGCAACCATTAAAGGAATTTGTTTTTGCCAAGCGCTCAAAAAAACTTTTCCAAAAGAAATAGCAATCATCACATAAAGAACGCTCCACACGGGGCCAAAAAGCCACGACGGTGGCGACCATGTTGGTTTGATGAGCGTGCTGTACCAGTTGTATGCATTATTTTCCATATCAGTATTTAAGCATATAAAAACGAAAGCCCGCAGGTGCATATTGCACCTGCGGGCCAAAATCAAACTTCCATTACGCCACCGCAACGGGGCCAGTGAGAATCTCCACCAGCGCACGCGCCTCGGCAATCTTCTCCTCGATATCCGAGGGCGGAAACTTCTGCTGGCCCCACTCAGTGTGGTAGCGCAGGACATTCCGCATGAACTTCTCCTGCATTGCCAAAACTTCGATGGCGTCCTTCTCCCACTCCTTGGAGAGACCAAAGACCACCTGCTGAATCCATGCTACAGAGAAGTTCTGCGAGAGGTCTGCATCACGGATGATTTGCCCTGAGAGCGAAATCTTATCCGACGGCATTTTGTACGGAAATTCTGTACACCGAATGATGTAGGCAATTTCGTCGAAATTGTCTGCATCCTCATCGGCAATATGCGCTTGAAGTCCCCTGATGGCTCGCTCGATATTCACAGCATCATCTCCAGCGACCCCCGCATGATCGAAGTCGTGGAAAAGAGCCGCAATGAGGAGATTCCTCATCTCGTGTAGCGTGAGCTTGTCCGCATAGAACACGCAGGCGTCGTAGCACAGGTACAAAACATGCACCATGTGCCGGAAGTTGTGGTACGGGTGGTTCACATTCGGCGCGTTAAAAAACACCGCACGGAAATAGTGAACCAAGTTGCCCAAGTAGAGCTCTCTGTCATTCATTACAATCGAAGGGATGTCTCCCTTGATTTGAAGCGTCTGTCGCACCATCGTTCGTGTCTCCGCTTGTTGGTTGTGGTCGGTTGGAAGTCAAATAACTACTAATTGTTAGTATACACATACATTGACAATCTTGTCAATGTATGATAATATGGTAGAAATTAATACTTCTGTAGGTAGGTGTGCACCTGCCCTGATGAGTCCAAAAGGACGAAACAGAAACAGTTCTACCAGTGAGGTTTTTATGTCACAAACTCGCACGCCCATGACGGAAGCTCGTCGTGGAGAAATCGCTCTCAGGTTCGTGAGGCGACGCATGAAGGAGAAGGGTATCACCTTCGCGAACTTCAAGCGCGACGTGGGAAACGAGGCAAAGGCTCTCGACATCAGCACGGAGGAGGCCATGGAGTTCATCGAAATCATGGTCAAGGAGCTCATGAACGAGGCGTTTCCTCCCAAGAAGTAGCATCATCCGCATAAGGGAAAGTTAAGGTGAGGCATCACGCCTCTTAAACGGGTAATTGTTCCCTCCTCTAAAGAGATAGGGACAGAACAAGAACCGTCTCCTCGCTTTCCAACAAGGTCGCCAGCCCCGCTGGCGACCTTTCTTTTTTTATTTTTTAAAAAATTGATAAAAATTGATATACAGGCATGTGTCAAAATACTCGCAATCGCGAGTATTTTGACACATGGGTTTTAGTAACCCACTAGCGCACATTTTGATAATTTTTATTTCAATTATCTATTCCCGCACACAGCGCTATTGTTTAACCCTGTTTGATAACCATTCGCACCGCCTGACATATTTTTATCTTTTCCAAGAT
>CAYNNE010000016.1:0-13607 GCA_964398725.1 uncultured Candidatus Saccharibacteria bacterium | reverse complement strand
TAAGCGCAGTAATGCGTTGAGCCGAGGCATACTAATTCGCCGATTCCTGTTAGGAAATTTTCAAATCACTTGCCCTTGAACTTTTTTAAAAGTTTCTATGGGCTAAAACGTGTTCTGTGTTCTGTAATGGTTATTTTTGTTTTTAGTTAACGATCCCGAACGAACTAACGGTTGTTTAAAAACAACCTACTTCGTACGGGATAAGGTTCACTGTTTTGATGTGGGAAATGTTTCCACAAATAGTATTTGGGTGTGTAGCTCAGTCAGGGAAAAAGGGTAGTTTTTGTTCGGTTGGCGTTTTGAATTTGCAGAAAGGGCTCCTACGCCTGGCCCATACCCCCTTTTGAGAGCGCCGGATTGATACCCCGGAGGTCAGAGGTTCAAATCCTCTCACGCCCATGTCGCGCTGTAGCTCAGTTCGGTAGAGCACCCTCTTGTTCATTTGCAAAGAGGGAGGTCACTGGTTCAAATCCAGTCAGCGCCATTGCCCCTCACTTGCAAGCAAGTGAGGGGCCCACATCAAAGCAGTGAAAAAATAAATCAAACTTTTAGTTCTGGTGTTTTGTCGCAGGGGTTACACCTGTTCTCATTCCGAACACAGAAGTTAAGGCCTGCAGAGGCGATGGTACTCGCAAGGGAAGAGTAGCTAGACGCCAGAACTAAGTGTTTGATTTAAACAAAAAGAGGTGAGAGGTAAAAGAGGAGATAGGTAAAAGATAACAGAAAATAGCCCTAGAAATAAGGGTATTTTTTGTGCCAATTAAGTACTTGACAAATCTAGATAGTATGTGCTATAATAACATAAGAAGTTTTTCGAAAAACAACCAACCCCTTGAGGTGAGCGATGAAAGAAATCATGGTTTGCCTCACGGCGATATTCATGGCTGTTGGAACTATGTGGTACATCTACCTCGTTCTAGCAAACAGAATCAAGCCTGTCTTGACTGCGTGGATTATCATCTCAGTCACGATGACTCTCGGCCTAGTGTCGTACTGGCTTTCGCCGGCACCCACTTTTGCTGGAGGCATCGGAAACATGACCGGAGCGGTTTCGACCGACTCCATCATTCTCGCTGTAGTCTGGAAGAACAGGTCTTTTAGTTTCAGTTCTTTCCAGAAGAAGTGCCTTGCGATGGCTGGAGCTATCCTCATTATTTGGGGAATTCTCCGTTTCATCGTTGGGGGCGAGATCGCGGCCGCGGTTTCTAACATCTTGACGCAGGTGGTGATGGTGATTGGGTTCACTCCGCTCGTTGAGCGTCTGTGGAAGACGAGAGCGGACACCGAAGCACTTTTCACTTGGTCGATGGTATGTCTAGGTGCAATTTGCGCCATGATTCCTCCAATCATTGGGGGAGACTTTCTCGGATTCCTTTATGGAGCTCGAGGAGCCATCACTGCTGGCCTCGTGAGTTGGTTGGTGTTCATGATCAGGTATCGGTGGAATCAAAACCCTTCCGGCCAAGAGCCAGAGGAAACATGAAATTACGTGGTGGGGTGGCATACCTCTTGGGAATGGCTTGGTTGTTGCTCGGATTGTTTTTTCTTCCGACCAACAACATCAGCGATTTCCAAGTGATTGTGTTCATTTTCTACGGTGCAGTTCTCGGAGAGTTGGCCAGAAGGTCGCTCACCTAAGCCCCGTGTGAAGCAGAGAGCCTGCTTACACACGGGGCTTTTTGTTTGCCCGACTTTGTTATTATGTACTTATGATTTCATGGGCAATTAGGAAAAAGTTTCTCATTGTTTCAATAGTTTCATTAATTATTATTGCTGGTGCTTACAGCGGTTATGTTTTTTTACTAAAACAGCCACCAACCTGTTTTGATGAAAAACAAAACGGAAATGAAATTGGCACAGATTGTGGAGGTGCATGTTCTAGGCTTTGCACTGAAGAAATAAAAAATCCAATAATGCGTTGGGACCCAAGAATTTTTAAGATTAGTGAAGACAATTACTCTGTGCTTGTGTATTTTGAAAATCCAAATGCTTCAGCGAGTGTAAAAAATGCTTCATACACCATAAAAGTATTAGGACAAAAAAATCTAGTTTTAAGTGAAAGGAAAGGCATTATTTCCATACCAAAACATACTCAATTTGCAATCCTAGAAACTAATTTTTCTTTTGATAGAAAAGAGCCCTTAAAGGCAGATTTTTCTTGGGATAGTAATTTGGTGTGGGAAAGAGATGAATCTGCTACCCCAAGCATTTTTGTTGAGGGTAAAGAATTGTTGAATATAGATACGAAGCCAAGAATAAATGGAGTTGTTTCAAATAATTCCCTCGTAAATATCCCTGCTCTCGAGCTTATTGCAGTGGTCTCTGATGGCGCAGGTAATGCTGTTGCAGCTTCAAAAACTTTATTAAAAGACGTAGCAAAAGGCACGACTTACCCAATCACTTTTTCTTGGCCGGAACCATTTAAAACTACGGCAGACATTTGTGAAAACCAAGTTGACGCAGTACTTCTAATTGATAGGTCGGGAAGCATTGAGAACTTTTTAGGAGAAGTGAAAAGTGCCGCTCAAGATTTTCTGTCTCTCTTAAAAGCAGAAGACAAAGTGGGAGTAATTTCTTTTGCTAATGCTCCATCTGAGCCAATTGATTTTCCAATATCGCTTGATAAAAATTCTGCAAAGACAGCGATAGAAAATATAGCAATTCTCAAAGGTGATACTCAAAATACAAACATTACAGATACACTAATTAAAACCCGTCTAATGTTGGAAAACACGACAGATAAAGACAGAAAACAAGTTGTGGTTTTGCTTACTGATGGAGTGCCAACACTTCCTACAAAAAAAGGTGTTTCTACATACCCACAAATTACCGCTCAAGATGAAGCTAGAAAAATAAAAGATTTGAAGGCCACTATTTTTACAATAGGTTTGGGAGACAAAATAGATGCAGAATTTTTGAAATCAATATCAACAAGCAAAGAATCTTATTTCAGTGCATCAACCACAAGCTCTTTGGGGGACATTTATAAAACAATAGCCGTAGAGGTGTGTGCCAAAAAACCAGCCCAAATAAATATAATTCCTCGCATAGTAGAGAACACAGGGCTATAATTTTCGCCAATATGGTTTTATTGAATAGCAAAAGAGGGCTAATGGGCAGTATAAAGACCACACTTTTGGGGGCTGATTGGATTTTGCTTGGTTCTGCAATACTTCTTTCTTTGGGAGGTCTTGTAACGATGAACTCGTTAAACGACCAGCTCTCTTATTTCAGCAGACAACTCATTTGGATTCCCATAGGCATTTTCTTTGCCCTTGTTGCTTCAACAATAGATTGGAGATTTTTAAGACGAACAAGCGTTGTGATGGGGATTTATTTGATTATAGTTTTTTTGTTATCAATTCTATTTGCTACAGGATCAGCTTTTAAAGGAGCAAAATCATGGTTTGATCTTGGTGGGTTTCTTGTTCAGCCGTCTGACCCCGCAAAAATTGCTCTAGTTATTCTTTTGGCAAAATATTTTACAAGAAGACATATTGCCATTAAAGATTTTCAACACATTCTTATTTCAGGAGTTTATGCTGGAATTTTGGTGGTGCTAACTCTTCTTGAGCCAGACTTTGGTGCTTCCGTAATTTTGTTTGGTATTTGGGCGGGCATGCTTTTTGTTTCGGGAATTTCTAAAAAACATATTTTGTATGTTGTACTCGGTTCCGTTTTAGTTTTTTCTTTGCTCTGGGGTTTTGCTTTGGCGCCGTACCAAAAAGCTAGAGTGAAATCATTTATCAACCCCACCCAAGATATTCGTGGCACTGGCTACAACGCATTTCAATCCGTGATTGCTGTTGGCTCGGGAGAAATTTTAGGAAAGGGGGTGGGCTATGGCACACAAAGCAAATTAAAATATCTTCCTGAATATCAAACAGATTTTATTTTTGCAGCATTTGCAGAGGAATGGGGGTTTGTTGGTTCACTTCTGTTGTTAGGACTATTTGGAACAATTATATGGCGGGTGTGTTTGCACTCTTATCGGGCGGCAACAAATTTTGAAGCCCTGTTTTCTTTGGGGGTTGCCATAATTTTTTCAGTCCATGCTGTTATACATGTGGGAATGAATATGGGGCTTTTACCTGTGACGGGGACACCAATGCCATTTGTTAGTTACGGGGGCTCTCATTTAATTACAGAGTACATTGCAATTGGTATGGTCATTTCTATGGCCTCATTTAGTCGCGCCACACACAGAGAGAAATTGAATCCAGACGACAGTTATGTTTTAGCTTTGTAAAAACGAAACACCTCAGGCTTAGCCTGAGGTGTTGTTGGTAAGGTTGCTCAGTTGAGTGATATCAACCTCGTGGTCAATACAAAGGATTCTGCGAAGAATCATGAAATTTGCGAAGAAAAGAGATTCTGCCGTGGCTTTTGCAGATGCATCGTTGTCAGCGTCAAACTCCCACATCTTAGTTCTTATTACTGGGAGAGCTTGTCCGACAACTTTACAGTCTTTAGTATACGAGGCCAGATATTTCATTCTTGGCTCCTAGCCGTGGCTGTGTGCTTAATCTACTCAGAAATATACACCTCTATAGTTTTTTTGACCATCTGCTCTTTGCTAAAATTATTTTCTACCTGCTCCCTTAAGTTTTTCGCTAAAGTTTCTCTCTCTTTTTTATTCTCTATTAAAAAATTTAAAGCTTTTGTAAGGTTGATTATGTCTTTTGGTTGAATGACAATTCCACTTTTTCCATCTGAAATAATTTCTGGAATACCACCAACATTTGTGCCAACCACAGGAAGCTCTGCGGAACCGGCTTCAAGGAGAGCTAAAGGCAGGGCCTCTGATAGGGAAGTAAGAGTAAAGATATCAAACGCTTTTAAATATTTTGGAGCATTTTCAACAAAGCCCAAAAGCTTCACATTATTTTCTAGGCCTTCATTTTTTATGAGTTCTTCTAGTTTATTTCTTTCTTCTCCCTCACCCATAACCACAAAAATAACTTTGTGCTGATGCAAGACGGACCTCAATGCTCGTATCGCATAGGACAAACCTTTTATGTGATGCAATTCAGAAATAGTTCCTATCCAAACTACACCTTTTGGTGCATCATGAAATAAAAATTTGCGTGCTTCTGTTTTTGTTTGGTATTCAATTTTTTCTGTGCCGTTATGAATGAGAATCATTTTTTGGCTGATAAACGGCCAGTTTTTCATATCTTTTTTTACCTGTTCTGAAACAGCAATTGTTTTATGAGAAAGAAGGATTGTGAACCAAGACAATTTTTTAATAATAAATTTTTGCCAAAAAGGACGATTTTCGTTAAAAGCAAAGCCATGTGCTGTAAAAATTATTTTTTTAACTATACACAATCTTCCAGCAACGCCTCCGAGCCCACCTGCTTTTGGGCTATTTAAATGTAAAACATCAGGCTGTTCTTCCTTGATTATTTTATATAAGCGCAAGAAAGATGAGAATTCATTTTTTATATTAATGTCTCTTTTTAGGGTATCTATTTGTATGGTCCGGATATTTGCTCCCTCGAGTTTTTCTTTCAATTTACCCCCTTCACCGAGCGCCACTACTACCTCAAATTTATCCTTTGGCATAGAGATAGCAAGGTCAAAGACATACTTTTGGGCACCCCCAAAATTACCCTTAGTAATCACAAACAAGACCTTTTTAAGCCCATTTTCAGCCATTTATAGCTCATTTTACCTCATTTTTAGCCTTGGCGCCCAACCTTCTCTAGTGGCTAAAATTGGCCCGCCTAGCCAGTCGAGACTGGTTGCAAAAGGTGCCCAATTGGGTAGGATAGCCACTACCAATATGTCTCTGTCATCCCGCAGGGAAGGCCTGATTCTATTTTTAGGGGATGTAATAATCTCCTTTTTTTCCCTATGGGTGGCTTTAGCCTCTAGGTATCCAAGAGAGTGGGCGGGAGAGGCATGGGACCTTCACTTTGTTCCATTTTCATTTCTAATCCTCTTAGGAACGGTTGTTTTTTTCATTGCCGGTTTATATGAAAAACACACGCTTATATTAAAATCAAAAATCCCTTATACCGTTTTTAACGCGCAGGTAGCGAATAGCTTTTTAGCGGTCCTACTCTTTTATCTCATTCCGGCATTTGTTATTACACCAAAAACAAACCTCTTTACCTATTTAGTAATTTCAACCGCACTTCTTATTTTTTGGAGAATATATGGCATTTCATTTATAACTGGCCGTCGTGGCACAAAAGCAGCACTCATAATTGGTTCGGGAGATGAAATGAGAGAACTTTTTTCAGAAGTAAACGGCAACGACAGATATGATATTAATTTTGTAGGGGATATTGATCTTTCAAAAGATGGCAATATAGATTTTCAAAAAGATGTTGTAGAGAGGATTTATTCTGAAGGAATTACTTTGGTCGTATTAGATTTGTCTGATGAAAAAGTAAAACCATTTATTCCACATTTGTATAATTTTATTTTTTCTAAAGTTCGTTTTATAGATATTCACAAATTGTATGAAGAAATTTTTGATAGGGTGCCATTGTCCCTTTTGAGATACACCTGGTTTATGGAAAACCTTTCTTCCACAGAGAAAAAATATTATGACGGAGCAAAAAGAGTTATGGATATTGCTGTCTCTTTTGTGCTTGGTGTTATAACACTTCCTTTTTATATTTTTGTAGCGTTAGCAATAAAAATAGAAGATGGCGGTGAGGTATTTATAAAACAAGACAGAGTGGGACAAAATAATGGCATTGTTAAAATTTTCAAATTTAGATCAATGACTGGTTCAGATGGCGGAAAATGGCACACAGGAGAGAGCGACAATCGCCACACAAGCGTTGGAAAATTCTTAAGAAAGAGTCGTATAGATGAGCTTCCTCAATTATGGAATGTTTTTATGGGCGATATTTCTTTAATAGGACCTCGCCCTGATATTTATGACCTTGGTATTAAGCTAGCGAAGGAGATTCCTTATTACACCGTACGAAACATTGTAAAACCTGGCCTTTCAGGTTGGGCACAAATTAATCAGGATATTCAACCAAAATCAGTTGAGGAAACCAGACTTCGCCTAGCGTACGACCTTTATTATGTAAAAAATCGTTCATTTCTTTTGGATATAAAAATTGCACTACGCACACTAAAAACTCTACTTTCTCGCGAGGGTATGTAGTATTGGGGTAAAATACTTGTATGGACTCAACACTTAAAGACCCTTCAACACATATTCCTGAAAAAAAATATGACGGGACAGTAATTTTTCTAACTGGTGCTGCTGGTTATGTTGGCACAATGCTTGCTTATAGCTGGGTACAAAGGCCAGATGTTTCGCTTGTTATTTGTTTAGATAAGGAACCAATTCCTGAAATTTTAAGAGGCAATCCCAAAATTAAATATATACAGGGAAATACCGTGGATAATTTTTGGGAGGATGAAGTTCGCGAGCTTCAACCAACGGTTGTTGTGCATGCTGCATGGCAAATTAGAACTTTGTACGGAAAAGATGGAAAGTTAAGACAATGGAAATGGAACATCATTGGCTCTCAACATATTTTTGAATATGCATTTGAAATGCCATCAGTTGAAAGATTAATTCATTTTTCTACAGTAGCTTCATATGGTGCATTTTCTTCAAACACACTTGACCATTTTTTTACTGAAAACGAACCATTTAGAAAAACAGATTATGCTTACGCCGAAGAAAAGAGAGTGGCCGAAGAAATTTTAAGAGAAGAGCAAAGTTATGCAATTGCTGACGGGAGGAAAGTTTCTGTTTCTGTGGTGCGCCCAGTTGCAATCACAGGTCCAAGTGGAAGAAAAATGAAAATTCGTTTTGGATTACAATCGGTCCTTTCGGGCGATTTCAAAGATTCACTAAATCAGTTTGAGAGAATTACTTCGGCATTTGTTTCTTTAATTCCAGCCACTCCAAAGTGGGCCCGTCAGTATGTACACGAAGATGATGTGGTTGATATTGTGACCCTTCTTGCGTTAGATGCACCAGAATCACACGCATTTAATGCTTTTAATTTGTGTCCACCGGGGCCATTTTTGAGGGCTAAAGACATGGCGGAAGCAGTAGGCAAAAGGATATTGCCAGTACGGCCATTTATGGTGCGTTTTGTTTTTTTCTTGTTTTGGCACCTTTCTTTTGGCAAGATTCCCACTAGCCCTGGGGGTTGGAAGTCCTACTCTTATCCAATACTAGCCGATGGTTCAAAAATTGAGAGAACCTACGGCTACAAGTATAAGTATCAGTCGCTTGAAGCATTTAAGAATTTAACAGGACGATTTGAGGTTTTTATAAAAAGCCTAAAAACCCCATCAAGATAATGAAATATAGAATTACATCTCTAATAATAATTATAATTGCGGTTTTCATCGCTTTTAGTTTTTTCCAATCTGAAAATACTCAAACCTCGCTAGGAAAAAGATTTCCTTTTTCTTTGGGACTTGATCTTGTTGGGGGAACCGAGCTCACTTATAAAGCACAAACAGAAAAACTTGCTAGCGGAGATGTTTCTTCCGCTCTTTCAGTACTTAGAGATGTTATTGAAAAAAGAGTAAATGTTTTTGGAGTTGGTGAGCCAGTTGTTCAGCTGGAGTCTGCAAAAACTTTAAATGGTTCCGAAGATCGTCTTTTGGTGGAGCTTCCGGGGGTCACAGATATACAAGAAGCAATAAAAAGACTTGGTGAGACTCCAACCTTGGATTTTTATTTAGCCAGAGTAGAACAAAAAGATTCAATTGAAACATTATTTGGACAGGGTGGAATAAATGGAGCAAATATAGAAGATCTTTCTGCACTCTTTTATCCAAGTGGTCTCACGGGGCAATTTTTAACTCGTGCAACAGTTGAGTTTAATCAAACAGCAGGAAGTGAGCCAATGGTGAGCGTAAAATTTAATTCTGAAGGCTCAAAACTTCTTAAAAATATTACAGGCGAAAATGTTGGCAATCTCTTGGCCATAGTTTTGGATGGAAAAATAGTTTCTGCTCCGGTTATTCAAACTGAAATTCCAAATGGGGAAGCGGTGGTTTCTGGAAGATTTACAATTCCTGAAGCACAAAAATTGGCGCAAAATCTAAACTATGGAGCACTGCCCGTGCCCATTGAACTTATTGGTACACAAACAATTGGACCGACTCTTGGCGCAAATGCAATGAATGAAGGCGCAAGGGCAGGATTATTGGGCACCGGAATTTTGATGTTATTTCTAATTATCTGGTATCGCTTGCCAGGGTTGGTGGCCTCTCTTGCATTGGTGGTTTATGTATTTATTTCGCTTTGGATTTTCAAATTAATTCCAGTAACTCTGACTGCTGCAGGTATTGCAGGTTTTATCCTCTCAATTGGCATGGCGGTTGATGCGAATATTCTTATCTTTGAAAGAACTAAAGAAGAGCTTGCTCGTGGCAAATCAATATTTGATGCACTTCATGAAGGTTTTCACAGAGCTTGGCTTTCAATTCGTGACTCTAACATCGCCTCAATGATTACGGCTGTGATTCTTTTCTGGATTGGTACATCTGCCATTAAGGGCTTTGCATTAACCTTTGGTTTGGGAGTTGCCGTTTCAATGTTTACAGCGCTTACCCTTTCAAGAACATTTTTATTTGCCATTGTTCCTAAATCGGATGGTAAATTATCAAGATTCTTGTTTTCAGCGGGATTTAATTCTGGTAAGCCTAAACAGGTAAATCCTGTCGGCCAAGTAAAAAACTAATATGATAATTGCTACACATAGAAAAATATTTTTTGCGCTTTCAGGACTTTTGTCTTTAGTTGCGATAATTCTTCTTTTTACTAACACGCCAAAATTAGGAATTGATTTTGTTGGGGGTACATTGCTAGAAATAACAGCACCAAACGGCATTTCAATTGATGCTGTTAAAGAGGTGGTGAAGGGGACTCCTGCAGAAGACGCTTCAGTGCGCATGTCTGGAGAAAGGGCGGTGGTTATTCGCTCAAAAGCTATGAGCGAAGAGGAAAAGCAGGGCATTCTTAACGGCTTGCAAGAAAAACTAGTTGAGGAAATTACGGTTGTGCGCTCTACAACCATAGGCCCATCCATAGGTTCTTCGCTAACAAGAAAAGCAATTTACGGAGTACTGTCTGCAATAATCGCGATTGTTCTTTTTATTGCTTTTGCATTTAGAAAAGTATCTCGCCCAGTGTCTTCATGGAAATATGGAATCGCAACAATTGTTGCCTTGGCCCATGATGTTTTAATTGCCACTGGTTTTTATGCCATTCTTTCAATAATGAGAGGGGCTGAATTTGATATTCTTTTTGTTTCAGCAGTCTTGGCGGTGCTTGGTTATTCTGTGCACGACACCATTGTTGTGTTTGACCGTGTTCGCGAGAGATTGCGCACAAATGAAGAGAGAAGAAATAGAGAAGATTTTGTTGGGACTGTTGGCTATTCAATCCGAGAAACTATGGGGCGCTCAATAAATACTTCTCTCACAATTTTCCTAACGCTTTTGGCGCTCGTAATTTGGGGTCCAGCAATTACAGCAAACTTTGCACTCGTGCTTTTGTTCGGAGTGGTTATCGGAACTTATTCCTCAATTTGTTTAGCGGCTCCACTTTTGATAGTTTTTGCTGGAAAGGATAAATAGCTAACATTAATATTTGCAATTTTAGTTAGGGTAGATTAAATTTAGGGCATGAGTATAGAAGCACCAAAATATGAAGAACAAGATAAGGGACGAGTCTCTGACCCCGAACAGGCTTTTGATATAGCCAAAAAGGAAGATCGATTCCACAAAGGTTGGTTCGGTCTTTTTGGTAAAGCATCAAAAGAAAGAATAAAAAAGGGGGAAAGAAAAGCAGAAGAATTCAGGCAAGAGGGTATTGAAATAAGTCATTCAGATGTACCAGAGGCGGTTTTGCAAGTTGTAGATAGATATTCAAGAAAACATCCAGACTTAAAAGTTATTCATTACTTTCGCACTGACCCACTAATTGGTGAACAAATTACTATGTACAGAATCGAGGTGGAAAATTTGGCTGAAGAGGAAGATGAAGACGCAATGTTACCTGGGATCCCTGGGATACCGGCAGGTACGTTTGGTGGTGAGACTAAAAATGATAAGACAGATAATGGATTGCCAAGAGGTTACTTCAGTTTAGTGGTAGCAGTGAAGGATGGTAAGGCCGTAAACGGACACGTTGTCTACTAAATAATCTTTAGTGTGATTATTGGAATCCTCCTCTTCAATTTGTTTAGCGGCTCCACTTTTGATAGTTTTTGCTGGAGAGAATAAAAATAAATTAAAAAATTATCACTTTTATTATAATATTGGCCCAGTTGTTAAATAAGTTGAAAATTAAACAATTTGGTACTAGTATATTAATTGACCATTTAGGTCAATGATTTTAGAGCTAGGGGGCCCCAGAAATGGGGTCCCTTGTGCTTTTTTATATAGCCCTTTCTCGTTTCCAACAGATAAACTCTTTTAAATCAGAAATATCAAAAATAAAGAGACCCTCTTTTACTAAATCATTTAATTCTCTAGCTATTCTACCTGAGGTACTGAATAAAATAACTTTCTTTTTTTCATCAAGAAGAGTCTTAATTGGATCATAAAAATCACTATCTCCACTCCATAAAACAAACGTATCTACCCCATCTCTTAAATGATCTACTCTAATATCAGTTCCAATCTCTACATCAAAATTACACTTTCTGTCCTCAATAAAATATTCACCACGTTGGTTCATTACGGAAAACTTTTCGTTTAGTGATTCTATTGTATCTAAATCATATTTTCTCAATAATGATTTTCTAATAAACTTCCTTAACAAATCAGGCGAATCTTTAGATACACTGGTCGCGTCTATTGATATTCTCATTATTTTAACTGGTTTTGTTCGCAGAATGATTTTTTTGTTTCCCTCCAATTTCTTGATTTCTGATTCTGATGTTTGATCACCAATAAGTTCTCCTTGATACCATTTAATTGAATCAATATTATTGAATGATTTTAAAAATCTGCTAACTCTGTGGGCACTAACATGCCATCCCAATTTTTCTGACCACGGTCTAACATTTGCAAAATCTACATATACATTAACTTTTCCAACAAAAAGCCTTTCCAATTTGTTGATTATTGGTATAAGTTCTGGTTTATTGGATATTTTTATGATGTCATTGTTCTTTGGTGAAAACATTGATCGCAATGATAACACTTATAACTTTTTATATAAACAAAAAAAGAGGGCGTAGCGATGTTCCGCTACGCCCTCAAACTGCGCAAGTGTGTTCGCTCTCATCAAACGGAGCAAACGTTTCATCCCCCAGGCGTATTAAGAGGGTACGCCTTTCACACAACCCGAATGGACACTGCCTCGACGAGCATTGACTCGTGTCAACAAACACTACGGGGCCCCGCAATACTTGTTTGGGAGTTGACCGAGTCTTAGGTTGTTACCAGGTTTTTATGGGCTAGGTATTGATTTGCACCCTCAAGCAACCCTAGGAAGCTCCTCTTCCCAAAAGAGTATACCCCCTGGAGAGAATCGCACTTAAGAGTATGTTTCCTTGAATCAGGACTCCCAAGCACAGCACTTGCGGTAAGGTACTTCTGTATACGAGTTTACTTAAATTTATCTAAATAACAACAGAAATAAAAAAAGAGGGCGTAGCGATGTTCCGCTACGCCCTCACACTCCATGTTGTTTTGCTCGATTTCCGCAAATCATGTATTCCCGCTGTGTCGGGTAATCTCTTTCGAGAAAGGCTGGCATTCGCTTAGTAACAAGCTAATCCTCAGCTCTATACAGATTCTTCTTGGTGGTACTAGCCAAGAACACCCACTGATAAAACAGGTGACGAGCATTTCCTCAATCTGATTTCGAGGGTCAGATTCTCGGTGCGGTCGTTCCATACCGCGGGCGCCCTAGGGGTTTGCCGAGCCCGTATTTCATTGGGGAGGAATACGAGTTTATTTACCTACCCACCGACCAAGTGTGCGCAAAGTGATCGCTGCAGGTAGAGCCCTCTTCTTTCCTCAACATGGAGTAACGAACTTCCATAGGTAAGTATATATAAAAATCTTTCTAAAGGTAGCTAAGTCCATTTATTGAACTACCAAACGAGCGAGTGAAATGGGGGAGCTTGTACACAATTTTCGAGCGAGTGCAGGTAGCAATAGGGGTGTCTTTGGCACCCCTATTGACTCTATGTAGAAGCCGACTATAATGCCCCTTACCTAACCCCAACATCTTGCTCCCGCATTATGAAGGGGCGAGGTTTGGGGATTTTTCTTGTCTATCCGAAGCATTTTGCAGAGGAGGGCAGGATATCCCAAAAGTACCTTAAAAATTACGACGCTCCTCATTTGTCAATGAGGAGCAACAAGACATAATTAAGAACAGTGCAAGTCTCTAGAATTTATTTTAGAGATGTGATTATGAGTTAGGATAATGAAAAAAAGAAATAGAGAAATTAATTTTCTCTTGTTTCGTTCGGCCCAGCCCTTTTGATTGGTGATAATTTGATAGTCATTAAATGTTAAGTGAACAACTTTTCGTAAAATGATTGTCGTTTCCCAATTCATCAAAAGAGCGGGGTTTATTTTCAGAGTTTGATCCTAGCTCAGGATGAACGCTGGCGGCGTGGATAAGGCATGCAAGT
>CAYNNE010000015.1:0-13940 GCA_964398725.1 uncultured Candidatus Saccharibacteria bacterium | reverse complement strand
TTCTGAGAAAACAATTCCTGCAATTGTTGTTTCGTTTATGTTGTGCTTCTTTCCAAAAAGTTCTTTGGGACTAGAATCGCTATATGTTTTTATAACTTCTTTTGCAATCTTTTCATCATTCACCTCCAAAGATTTGGCAAGGTTTTCATTCTTTATGCGGTTTAACTGCTCATGAAGATATGTTAATTCTTCATTGGGTGTTGGGATTGATTCAATTGGACTCATTCTAAAATTATATCATTTGATGGCTAACCTTCGGGTCAAAGTTCTCCCCTAAAGATATAAAGTCAATACCATAATTTGTAAACAAATTATGGTATTGACTTTATTAAGTTAGTATGATATCGTTGTTGTATAACCAGTACCCTTCATGGAGGAGCCCATGCGTAAGTTTCTAGCAGTGCTTTCCCTCGTGCTTCCCATGGTCATCACGGCCTGTGAACGTGAGGTTGTGGTCAGGTTCCAGGTTGCTGGCTGGCACAATGGCAACCCGGCTCGCAAGAACATCCAGTTCTTGGTGAATGGCGACCCCATTGGCCCCATCATCAGGTACGGGGCCTCGACTGGGTCGTACGATGTGAAAATTATCACCGGCCGTGCCTACGGCGGAGTGACTGGCCCGAGCGACAACATCTACTCGGCTCAGGTCACTCTCGGGGTCAGAGACGCCAACACGGGGGTGATCTTCCTCACTACGAGACACTGCACGCTCTACAAGGAGCGTGTCACCAACTTCACCTACACAATGCGATACGACAATGAGGAGTTGTATTGCGACTAAGCTGACCTAGTGCCTAAGCGCGCCTTCCTTTTTGAGGATGGCGCGCTTTCTTTTTGGTCCGCCATTGTTGTATTCCCCCACTTCCCCATTAGATTTTATTACTCTATGACAAGGAACACTTTTATCATGATTATTTTTCATTAAAGTTCCAACCGCTCTTGCCGAGCCGGGAAAACCAGCAAATTTTGCTACTTCCCCATATGAAAGAGTTTTTCCTTTAGGAATTCCCTTAACTACTTTTAAAACAGATTTCACAAAAAGACTTTCTTTTTTCATCTAAAATTCTTTTTCGTCTCCTTCTATCATTACCACAAACTCAATACCTTGCGGGGTTAGAATCTTCGTCGGTAATGTATGAGCTGATCCAAATCTAGTTCCATCATGCACTGGAAAAACTTTTTTGGGTTTAAGTAAAAGAGCATAATCAATTGCTTCGCTTATTTTCATCCAAGGTCCTGATACTGGAAGAGCTAGCACTTCAACGGGTCTTGAAGGATTTGTAAAGGCATCACCTGGATACCATAATTTTTCATCAATAAAGTATCCCATGTTTGAGGATAATGGAATTGAACTATGCATTTGTGCATGATTCTCACCAATACCAATTAGAGATATTTCACCGAGTAAAATATTGTCATTATTATTTACTTGAGTGTGCTTAATTCCTTCTTTATTTAAGAGTTCACTAACTGAATTATTTGCATAGACAACAGCTTGGGGATTCTTCTCTAAAATTACTTTAAGTGATTCAACATGATAATGATCCTGATGTTCGTGTGTGAAAAGAATGTAATCAATATTCTCAAGTTGTAACTGAGCTTCAACCGTATAACTTCCGGGGTCAGTAAGAATCCTTTTACCCTTCGTCTCTATTAACAAACAACAGTGCCCAAGTTTTTTAATTTTCATATTTAACTCATATTAAAACAAAAGCGCCGAGAATAAAACCTCGGCGCCACCAAAGCCTTACTGGGTTGTTCTAAACAATACATTCCCCCAGAAAGGAATTTCTTCAAACCGGTTACCGCGTCTGCGAAAGACCGTGAACTTCACTTCTGCTCCAGCACTTCTCAAAACATGTATGGTTTCGTGGGAACATTCCCATACACCCTTCACTGTTATCCCGTTAGGGAGAGTGAAATTTTTGAGAATATGCTCATCATCTGAGAGCATGGAAAGAAGGACTTCTTTCGTTACCCCATCCCATGGAACAACATACCAAGCACAATCCTCCTTCACTTTCCGCGTCACACTGTTACGGCTAATGTCGTATTCTGGCATGACCGTTCTCCGTGAAGAAGGTTATTCTTATAATATCATTTAAAAACTTGAAGCTAGAGGTCAAAAGCCTTAAGCTGTAGCGTTAATGGCCCTATCGTCTAACGGTTAGGACGGAGCCTTCTCAAGGCTCAAATCAGAGTTCGATTCTCTGTAGGGTCACAAATTGCGTAAAGTCAGGCAAACTGCTTTGCCTGCGGGCAATTTGTGAAGTCGCAGACATATTTTGTCAGCAGACAAAATGGCGAGACGGGGTCGCGAACACTTACATATTTTATCTGAAAGAATAAAATATTTAGTGATTCGTGATCACAAAAAATGAACAAATATGGAAGAAATAAACCTTGCCACTGTGGTAGTGGCAAGAAGTATAAAAAATGCTGTATGAGTAAGGATCAACAACACATATCGCGAGAAGTTCCTCGTGAGGTCATTGAGTATTTTACGCGGATCAGAGCCGAGCAAAAGTTTATGAAGCAAGCAGGAATACATATTCATTATGTGCGTCCTATAATGTTTCAAGACAAAAAAGTTTTTGCTCTTGGAAACAAGGTTTATGTAAATGTTTCTCCTAGCGAAACATTTCACACTTTTCTTATACAAATACTGAAAGAAACTATTGGTCTCGACTGGTTTAGGGAACAAGCGCAACTACCAATGAAGGAACGTCATTTTATTTCGATATGCCTTGAGAAACTCGGTGAATGGATTGATCACAATCAAGAAACTGCGCCACGAAATAGTCGAGGTGTATGGGGTGCAAAACCAGATGGATATGGCAAGTCCCTTCTCTCGCTTGCTTTTGACGTGTGTAGTTTGATACATAAACAAAAACTTCCGCAATCACTCCTCGGTCGCCTAAAGACAAAGGAACACTACCAAGGAGCGCGTTATGAAATTGCAATTGCCGCTATCTTTGCTCGATTGGATTGCGATATTGAATGGACTGACGAGAATAGTAAAAATAAGCACTGTGAGTTTATAGCCACCCACCGAAGCACGAGCGCTGTTCTTGCTGTTGAAGCAAAGAGTAAGAAAAGAAGTGGTGTTTTGCACGAGACAGGACTACTTCAACCATTCGAAAAACTGTACTCGGCTCGTGTAATAAAGAGATTATTTAGAGAGGCGCTTGAACAAAATCCAAAGGACGTACCATTTGCTGTTTTCATAGACGTAAATACACCGCCAACACCAAATATTTCTGACAATGATAAACAATGGATAAAGGACGTGAAATCTATTGTTGACCGCAAACTCCAAGACCTTTCGCCCGAAGAGTATCCACTGAACGCAGTTTTCTTCACAAACTATTCATATCACTACCAAACCGAGAATGAAGCCGAACAAGGAGAAGCGTGCGGAAAAGTCATTGAGCACCCAAAGTTTCCTCCACCTAGCCCAGAGTTTTTCGGATATCTACATGGCGCTCTAACAAACTATGGATTTGTCCCAAATCTTGATATTGATGAGCCACTTGAGCAATTCTCTTCCTCCTAATCTCTGTGGTTCTATACCCTAAGAAGTAAGTATTCTCATGGCAGATCTCCTAAAATATATTGACATTAGACGATTTCACAGGCATTTGGAACGTTTATTTTAAAGGTTGAAAATACCGCATTCCACCTTAGAACTATATTTTTCAAGGTGTTCCATCCTAGATACAATGAGCTCATTGTTTATCTCCTCTCCCACTCTTTATCTTGTCGCACGAGTAAATCCCCCTTGTTTTCAGGACTCTCCATTATTTCTTCTATGAATTTTTCCATTCTTATTCCTTGGGAACCCTTTACTAAAATAATGTCTCCTTCTTTTATTTCATTTTGAAACTCGGCCCCTGCCATTTGAGAGCTTTCATATTGAAAAATATCTTTCTCACTCATTCCCCCATCTAATGCCCCCACCACAAACCCTCTCGCTCGCAATCCAACCGTTATTAAAATGTCGCTTATTTTTCCTGCAGTTTTTCCCAAATGCTTATGCTCTTCAATTGAAAAATTACCAAGCTCCAGCATATCGCCAAGCACTGAAATTTTCCTTCCTTTTTTGCTAACTTTTATTTTTTTAAGAGTTTCTAGTGCAGAAAATAGTGCTGAAGGAGAAGAATTGTATGAATCATCAATTATTAAAGAATTCTTAATTCCAGAAATTAAATTCATTCTTCCTTGTGGCCCCTTAAACTTTGAAATGTTTTTAACTAAACTCTCATAGGAAGCGCCAACCTCTAAACCCACCGCAACGGCACAGGCACAAGCAAGGGCTGTGCTTTCGCCCAAAGTACCCTTTATACTTACAGGAGAAACTTGTTCCTTAAATTTTAATTCAAAGAATATTCCAGTGGCTTTTTCAGTCTCATTTATTTTCTCAAATTCCATTAATACATCTCCTGCCTGAATATCTGCATCATTTTTCAGACCATAAGTTATTTTTTTGACTTCAATATCCTTCGTTAATTTTATTAAATCTTCATCATCGGCATTTAAAATTAAAGTTCCATTTATTTTCAATGCTTTTGCCAGATACAATTTTTCCTGAGAAACATCTTGTGGTGAAGCGAAATATTCAACATGAACAGGAACCTTTGGCAAAGTGGTTATAACCGCTATGTCTGGATGAAGCCAACTAGACACTTTTTTGATGTCCCCCGGCCTGTCTGCTCCAACTTCCAAAACCAACCATTCTGGATATTCATTTTTTCTGACCACAAGCATTAATCCCGTGAAGAGATTTTGAAGCCAGAGAAATGGATTGTCCCAAGCATTTTTACAACCCAAAATTGTAAGTGGTATTCCTATTTCGCTATTAAAACTTTTTTCACTTTTACGCGTAATTTTATTTGGTGAAATTGCAGTGAAAATAGCATCCTTGGTGGTGGTCTTCCCCACAGAGCCCGTGACGGCAATTATTTTAGGATTATATTTTTGAAGAACTCTTTGCGATAGCTTAGTCAAAGCCAAAACAATAAGTTCTTTAATAAATTTTTTTGTAATTTCTCGCATCTGTATATCTAGATTGTATTAGCAGTTCCCCTATCTGGTGGTAGTTCGTAATAGTTTATCAAAAATTTAGCTATATCTATAAATGGGTGTGTCAGGGTTTCTGAAGCATACTGCGCTCCTTTGGGGTACATATTAAAAAGGAAGATTATAAACCTAGGTTCATAGGCCGGAAAATATCCAAAAAATGAGTGTAAAAATTTATCTTCAGCATATTTTCCATTCTCAACAATTTGAGCTGTTCCTGTTTTTGCGGCAATGCTGTAATTTGGCATTTTTACAGTACCACCAAGAAGAGCGGTATCAACAACTTTTATAAGCATGCTTGTTATCTCGTCTGATGTTTCTTTTTTCAAAACCCTAACACTTGGATTGGGAACTATTGTTTTTTCTCCACCAAGTTTATAGGTAATCTTTTTAACTAAATGAGGATTTGGTAAAAAACCACCATTTCCAAGTGAAGAAAGCGCTCTTATTGTTTCAATGGGAGTCATTGCAATACCCTGCCCAAAGGCAGCGGTCGCATGCTCAACTTCACGGGGGCTGTCTAGGTTATCAATGAGTCCATGAGCTTCATTTGGCAAATCAATACCAGTCTCCTGCCCTATCCCATAACTTTTCATATATTTTGAAAAAGTTTCTTTTCCCATTTTTTGCATTGCAAATACCACACCAGTATTCAGGGATTGATTTAACACTTCTTGCATAGGAACATTCCCCCTAGCTTTATGATCAAAGTTTGAAATGGTTTTGCCATTTAAAACAATAGAGCCCGCATCAAAATATCTAGTTTCTGCAGTGACTGCCCCAGCATCAATTGCCGCCGCCATAGTGAGCGGTTTTATGATAGAGCCCATCTCATATACGCTTTCCACTAATTTATTTTGAAAAACATCAACACTTTTTTCTTTTTGTAGATTGTTTGGATCAAACGATGGTACAAGAGCCATCGCAAATATCTCGCCCGTATTTGGGTCCATAATTATTCCTCCCGAATAATCAGAGTGCCACGTATCTTCTATTTCCTGCAATTTTTGTTCCAAAATTGATTGAACAGACGGCTCTATTGTGGTCACAATATCCCCTTCAAATTTTTGATCTTGGGTAATGGCTTTTTTAATTCCGCTAAAAACTTCTACAAAAAGATTGTCGTATGTTGATTTATTATTTCTCCCTAAAGTTTCTTCATAAAATCGCTCCAATCCATATCTGCCATTTAAATCATCCTCATTATCAAAACCAACAAAACCAACCGCATGCGAAGCCACCTTAAACATTGGGTAAAAGCGCCATCTTTCTTGCGCTAAATGAATACCGGGAATTTTTAGTGCCTCAATTTTATCCGCAACACCTTTTGATAATCTCAATCCAAGCCTTTCTTCAGGGTCTCCTTTTTTATTAGCTTTTAATAAAAAATCTGCTAAATCAAGCGGATAAACAGGATTTAATTTTACATAGGCTTCTTCTGCATTTTTTACTTCATCAGGATGAACGGTCAAAATAAAACCATTTTTTAATGATGCTGCAGGAGCAAGGGTGCCATCTTTGCTAGAGAAAAATATTGAACCCCTGTCATAGTAATCAAATGTTGACCTAATATATTGCCTATCGGCAAGCGCCATATAATCATTTCCCTCAACTATTTGAAGAACATAAAGCCTACTAATTAAGAGCAGGCCGAAAACAAAGATTGCAATGGAAAAAAATCTTATTCTTCCAGAGTAAAAAGCCATTTGATTATCACTGAGCCTTTATAGAAGTAATGGCAAGTGCTGTAGCATTGCCAGTCCTAGAAATGTAGGCAAGGTTGGAGATCAGTACAAGGCCGGAATCAGCTAAATTAATTTCTTTGAGATCATTTCTCATGCTGATGTATGTAAACTCTAAATCGCCAACACTAGAGGCGAGCTTTGATATCTCTCCCTCTGCATGAGCTCGTATTGATGTTTCTCTTACTATTGAAATTACACTAAAAATATAAATCGCTACAAAAATTGAAGCAATTGCTAAAAGCACCTGTGATGTATGTCTATTTTTTTGTACTATCGCTATTGCTTGGGTCATTTTAATTGAACTCAAAAACTCTCAATTTCGCACTTCTCGACCTTTTATTTGCTAAAACTTCTTCTCTTGATGGCTTAAACACGCTTCTTTTAACTCTTTTTCCTAAGTTATTGCTCTCCCAATCAATCATTGTTTGTTTGACTATTCTGTCTTCCAAACTATGAAATGTGATGAGCGCCAATCTGCCGTGTTTGTTCATAATCTGGGGTGCTTTAGAAAGAAATTCCTTTAAAGCCCCTAGTTCATCATTGACTGCTATACGGATTGCTTGAAATGTTTTTGTGGCTGGATGAATTTTTTTGTGATGATACCACTCTGGCGTTGCACTCTTCACAATTTCTACCAACTCCCCTGTTGTTGTAATTGGTTTTTGTTTTCTAGCCACCACTATTCCCTCAGCTATTTTTCTTGCAAAAGATTCTTCTCCAAAATCAATAAGTGTTTGAGCAATCTCGTCTTCACTTTTTGTATTTAGAAAATCAATTGCGGTGTAATCCTTTTTTCCAGAAAGAGTCATTTCTAATGGCTCATCTTTCATAAAAGAGAATCCTCTGCCACCTTCACTAATTTGATCACTAGAAAAACCTAAATCTAAAAGTGCTCTGTCTATTTTTTCTATCCCTAAACTTTTTAGAACATGACCAACATTTCTGAAGTTTTCATTAACTGCGTATATTTTGATTTCCAAACCTTTGTCTTCAATTCTTTTTTTTGCAATTGAAAGTGTTTTTTCATCAACATCTAATGCAATTAACACGCCCTTAGGATTTATTTTTTCTGCAATCAATTCGCTATGCCCTCCTCCACCAAATGTGCCATCAAGAACTATTTGGTTTGGGACAAGTGCCAGATTATCTATTGTCTCCTGTAAAAGAACTGGAGTGTGCTGTGTCATTTTAGAGAGTGCCGAGATTGCCAAGCTTTTCTGCCAAAGTTTCTGCTTTTTCTAATGCTTTTTTCTTGTGCAACTGCCACTCTTTTTCATTCCACAATTCCACCCTGTCATGAATTCCTACAAAAACTATTTTTGAACGGAGCCCTGCATGATCACACAAATATTCAGGCAGTAATATGCGCCCCGCGGAATCCACGTCTATCTCTCCCGCTCCTCCGAACATAGCTCTTGTAAATTGACGATTGTCAGATTGTCCAAGTCCTAAGTTCGCGAGCTTTGAAGATAGATTTTGCCACTGCTTAAGAGAAAAAAGCCAAAGACATTTGTCTAGGCCGATAGTGATGACAATTTTTTTTCCAACTTCCTTGCGAAATTTGGATGGCAACGAAATTCTTTTTTTGTCATCAAGTGCATGTGTAAATTCTCCGATAAGCATTTGGCTTTTTTATACTTGGCCGTACAAATTATTTTTGTAATTTGTTTTGGCTCAATCTCGGTTGAACGAGATTGTTTTTAGCGGGTATCCCACTTCATCCCACTAGATTATAGTATAAACCCACTTCATCCCACTACAACCCAAAATGTGTGTATAACCTCCCAGTTGCATGGTTTCGCCAGACTACAACCCAAAATATGTGTATAACTATATAAAAACAAAAGCGCCGAGACTCGAAAGTCTCGGCGCTAAACGAACCACACTACCCTACTTGCCGAACCCAAAGGTAAGGCCGACATAATACATCGGCTTGCCCTTGTTTCCGTTCCAAGTGTAACCGAAGTTACCCTTGGAGAAGCTGGTCATTGGCACCTCCAAGCTTACGCCGGGGAGCCAGTTGACCTTGTCGTCAAGAAAGTCCAAATAGGACTCGGAAATGGTAATCATGCCCCAAGTAACCGAGGCACTCCCAAGATATCCGACAGAAACCTTTTCAGGGTTCGGGACACCGTCATTCTGCCAAGTCCTCGGCTCGTCGCCAAGGAAAAACACTGGCCAATGAAAAGTGCCGATACTCAGGTCCTTTCCGCCAATCTTTCCGAGTGTGGTGGACAAGGAGAGGTAGGGACCAACCCACGCAGCACCTTGGAAATGTCCCGCGGAACCTGCAACGAAGCCGTTCACCTTGCCGTTCAACTTCTTCCCGTAAACGACCCACGCCTGTTCAGCCTGCATAGCAAACTCCGCGTACCGCGTCGAGTCCTTCGACTGAAGGCGCACGACTCCGGTGATTCCCGAAGAAATCGCATCTTCGCCGGAACCAACGGAGATGGAAGAGACTCCCATCTGGGCTGAAACCGGACTCGGCATCGCGAGGGCGACGAAAAGCATGACGAGCAAACTGGTCGCACGATACATCTGTTTCCTCCTCGGAAACGGGTGTGGTTATGTTCAGGAACTACTGCATGCTATTTTATCACCAAATTATACAAATGTCAATACCCCCCACTTATAAATAAGTGGGGGGCTTTGTTTACTGAATGTCATCGCTGTAAAAACCACAAGCGGAGCAATTCACTCCGTTATACTGCTTCTTGTGACAACGCGGACACTTTTTCTTCTTGGCGCTTGTTGAAACTGTCGCTGGAGTTTCCTCATCATCAACATCCGGACCACCGTAACTATCGCAGGACATGTTGTACTCTCCAAAAAGGTTCCTACAGGAGATTATCAGTTTTTGGTTTTGGTCTCAAGGTTGGAAATAGAATAACTTCACGAATATTTTTTACATCCGTTAAAAGCATTGCAAGGCGATCAATTCCAATTCCTATTCCCCCATTTGGTGGCATACCGTATTCCATTGATTCTAGATATTCCAAATCAGATGGTGAAATATCGTGTTCTCCACCCTCTTTCTTTTTATCTTCTGCTTTGTATCTTTCTTTTTGGTCAATTGGATTATTTAATTCTGAAAATGCATTCACCAATTCCATCCCACCAATGACTAGCTGAAATCTATCAATTAATGAAGGGTTATCTTCTTTTCTTTTTGCAAAAGGATTCATCGCCACGGGATAATCAATAATGAATGTTGGTTGCACTAATTTATGTCTAGCAACTTTTTTATAAATAGAATCTAATATTTTTTCTAAGGACTCACTTGGTGCAACATCAACACCTAAACGAAGAGCTGTATTTTTTGCCTCATCTCTAGAGATTTCTTCTGGATTTGAAATAAGCGCATGAGTTCTTAATAAATCATAAAAAGTAATAACATTAAACTTCTTTTTAAAATCAATGGATTCTCCGTCATACGAAATGGCTGTTTTTCCAATCACTTTTTTAATAACAAACTTGAAAAGTTTTTCTATAAATTCCATTTGAGAATCTTTGTCAACATAACTTTCGTTTGATTCAAGCATTGTGAATTCAGGGTTATGAGTCACATCTATTCCTTCATTTCTGAAGCGTCTTCCTATTTCAAAAACTTTAGTAAATCCGCCCACAAGAAGCTCTTTTAAATAAAGCTCTTGTGCTACGGGAAGGTAGAAATCTATATCAAATGTATTGTGGTGGGTGGTAAATGGTCTTGCAGTAGCGCCTCCTGCCAGTGGTTGCAAATATGGCACCTCAACCTCAATAAAGCCGTCTTTTAAATAAAACTCTCTAATTGCTTCAATTGTTTTTGCTCGTTTCAAAAATCGCTCCTTTACCTCGCCATTCATTAATGTATCCAAATATCTGTGTCTGAAGCGCTCTTCTGTATCTTGAAGGCCGTGCCATTTTTCTGGAAGCTGACGGAGTGCCTTAGAAAGCATTTTCCAATTTTTAACCTCTAAGGTTTTTTCATTTCTTTTTGTAAGAAATAATTTTCCTGAAATTTCTACAAAATCTCCCACATCAACAGTATCTCCGAACAAATCAAAATCCTCATCAGTAATTCCCTTTGGTTCTCCCCTCTTTAACATTCCTTGAAAACGAGCCGTGCCATCATCAAGATTAAAGAAAATAATTTTCCCTTGAGGACGCAGGCTCATTACTCTGCCAGAGACAATTGTGGGTTTTGTTCTTTTTAGAAGTTTGTCAAAAGTATCAACAACTTCATTTAATTGAAAATCTCTAGATGTTTTTGCGGGATAAGCACTACCCCGCTTTTCTTCATAAAGCTTTAGCTTTTTTTCTCTTTCAATTCTTATTTCCTCTAAGGACGCCATAGCCCCATTTTAACTTATTCTATAGAAACTATCTCGTAATTCATTATTCCTGATGGAGTTTTGAAAGAAAACTCATCTCCTTTCTTTTTACCAAACGCTGCTTGTCCAATCGGGCTTTTTACGGAAACCTTACCTTCTTTGGCATCAGATTCTTCGGGGCTCACAATTGTGAATTGTTTCTTTTCTTTTTCGCCAACTTTTCTTACTGTAAATTTAGTACCCATAGAAACCTTTCCGGTGTCTTGTACTTCTATAAGAACTGCATTTTTTAGGATTTGTTCAAGCTTTGAAATTCTGTCTTCAACAGAAGCTTGTTCTCCGCGAGCTTCGTGATATTCAGCATTTTCAGAAAGATCACCAAGGGCTTTGGCGTACTCAAGTGATTCTGCTATTTCCTTCCTTTTTGTGCGGGTAAGAAATTCTAGTTCTGCTTTAAACTCCGCAAGCTTTTCAGCTGTTAAATAAGTTTTGTCTTCTTGCATATTAAGAACGCATTATATAGACACAAATATAAAAAACAAGCTAATTATTTAAGATATTCAGGTGTATAAATACTCATCCATTCCAATAGCCTTCTCATAGCATAAGTTGAGCCGACGGTATTTGCCCTACTACCCCTTTCCATGGCTATAACAAAGGCATATTTGGGGTTCTCATAAGGGAAAAAGCCAGTAACCCAGGAGTTCACAGCCTGCTTTGTGGTACCTAGCTCTGCAGTACCAGTTTTAGCAGCAACATTTACTTGTGGAATATTTAATCCTGATGCCGTTCCTTCCAAAACCCCCTTTCTCATTCCTTCTTTCACAATTTGCATATTTTCTCTGGCAACTGGCAAAACCTCTTTTTCGTTTTTACCAATTTTTATACCCTTTTCAAGCATCGCTTTTTTAAGAGGCTCATTCCCATTTCCTTGAGCAACAATTGTGGGTGTTATCAAAAAACCACCATTAGCAATCGCAGACACTGCACGAACCGCCTGAATTGGTGTAACTAAAAATCCATACTGCCCAATTGAGCTGTTGTATGTATCTCCCAATCTCCAATCATCATCATTGAAATTTATTTTTTTCCATTCAGGACTTGGAACAACTCCTCTTTCTTCAAAATCAATTTCTATCCCAGTTTTTTCACCAAAACCAAACATTCTCATGTATTTTTCTATATTTTTTATACCCAAACCCCTTTGACCTTCATAGCCACCGCCAATAGTAAAAAAATATACATTGGAAGAAACTGATAGGGCTTTACGCATATCGACTAGGCCATGCACCTTCCAATCTTTAAAGATTGTTGGGTGTTCTTTGTCGTATGGATTAGGAACTGTAATTTGGCCATTTGCCAAAAATTGCTTTAATGGATCAACAATTTTTTCTTCAAGTGCTCCTATTGCTAAATAAGGTTTTACAATAGAGCCCGGTATGTAAAGACCTTGCGCCGCTCTATTCAAAAATGGATTTTTGGAATTTGTGAGATAGGAAGAAATTGCCGATTTGTTTTTTCCGTCGGTCATTGTTTGGGAATCAAATTCTGGAAATGACGTTATGGCCAAAATTTCTCCTGTTTCTATATCCATTATTACTCCAGCTCCACCAGCAAAACCTCTTTCCCCAGCCAATTGTTTCAATTCCTCAAAAAGTCTAGCTGAAACCCTTTTATCTATAGAAAGCACGATATTAATCCCGTCTTTAGGGTTCACAATTGAAGATTCAGATACCGTCTCTCCTTTAACATCTTTTTCTCTGATTAAAGTGCCATTTCTTCCCGATAAAACATCATCATAATATTCCTCAACTCCACCCTTGCCGACCAATTCTGTATCAAAAAAATTACCACTGGAATCTACTTTAGGATATGAAACAAAACCCATTAAAGCTGAAAGCCCGGTGGTCGTGCCATAATCTCGCTCGCTCCACATTGGTGTTCCTGAATTATTTTTTTGAGTCGGAATATTTCCAACAATAATATCCCCTGTTCTATCAAAAATAATCCCACGATTAGAAAACACTATTGTTTTTTCTAATGAGTTGGTAGCGGATCTTTTTGCAAAATCTCTTCCATTAGCAATTTGCAAATAAGCGAGTCGGCCAACAGCAATAGTTCCCAAAGCAAATAAAACAATAAAAAAAATTATGTAAGAGCTTCTTTCAAGGGGCGCTATAAGCCGTCCCTCCATCCTTTGTAGATTTGAATCGGTTAAATTTGAACTATCAAGAAGAATTTGGTCTGGGTCTATTTCAACATCATTGCGACTTCCAAGTTTAAATAGTTTTTTGAGTTTTCTAGATGGACGCATTTGAAAGCATTATGTAGGAAATAATCAAATAAGAAAAGTTACTCAACCTTAAGAGTTCAAGCCACTCTATATATGGTTAAACCTAACTTGGTCGCGGAAGAAGAAGCCAAAAATAACCACCAAAAACCAAACCAAAGAGAATAGCCCACCACCAAAAATACCAATGACTAAATATATGTACTCAATCGGAGTTGGCAACAACAGAGCAATGAGAATCATAATAATTGTAGTTATTTGCCAAGGAATAAAAAAGCTTAAAACCATAATTCCTATAAACAACCAGATTCTTTTTACTATTAAATCTCTTGTCATAATTATCTTTTTTCTACAAACACCCAAGTAAGGGAGCGTGGTTCAAAAAAACCTTTAGCAAAAACATTTTTAAAAGAATCTTCCGCATCTCCTTCAATTTTAACCACACTAGCTAGGGGGCGACTTTTGAGTCCTGGAATAATAAAAATATCTTTTTCTTTTATATCAAAATCC
>CAYNNE010000014.1:13136-14763 GCA_964398725.1 uncultured Candidatus Saccharibacteria bacterium | reverse complement strand
AGTTCCAACAGATGCACGAAAATCCATTCCGTTGTGTGTACCAGAAACATACAATCTTTTTGCAGAAACCGAAGCGCCAAATTTTTGAGTGATATAAACAGGAGATAATGGCCAAGAAATTATGCCGGGGCGCTCTGTAGGAAGCCTAGATGGATCAATTGCAATCTGGAGTTGGGATTCATAGTCAAATTGCTCGGCTTCTATTTGTCTTCCTCTTTCTAAGTTGGCTTGAAGTTGTTTTTGATATTCAGATTCTTTGCTTTTAGTTTCCAGTAAAATTTTTGTTTTAGCTGCCTGATTTTCAAGAACAATTTTTTGCTGAGCAGTTAAATTATTTTGATACCCTGTTAATTCTTCTTTTTTCTCTTTGTATTGATTTTGTTGTTCTGTAAATTCAATTTTAACTTCGTTTAAAGCAGTTATATGTTTATTCAAATCCTCCGATAGCTTTCTTGAAGTTTCTAAATCATCCCAAATCTCTGCAAAATTTTTATCGGAAAGAAAATTTTCAACAAAAGAAGAGTCCTCCGCTGATGAAAGTCGTCTTATTAACTCTCCAATAGCCAACTCCCCTACCCCAATTTTTTTGTTGGCATTATTTATTTTTAGTTCTAGTTGTTGAATCTGATATTGGGTACTTGAAATATTGTTTTTAGTTATTTTTATATCGCTACCGATTTTTTTAGCATTTTGGTCAAGAACCTTAACTGTGGAAGAAAGGGTTTGGGCTTGTCCCTCTAAAACATTTATTTGTTCACTTAATTTCTTGTTTTCCTCATCCAACTTTTGTTTCTCCTGTCTTTTTTGATCAATTAAATTTTGCAGGTCAGAAATACCAAGCGCATGAGCTGATGAAAAAACTGCCATTACTAGCAACAGACAACTAGCAACTAAAAACTTGTAGTTATTTTTGTAAGGCATTCTTGGCATTGTTTAATCGCACAAGAGTTTGCTCTTTTCCAAAATAAAGCATCAAAGAAATTGGGTCAGGAGATTTTTCTTTGCCAGAGAGGGCGACCCGAAGTGGCCAAAAGAAACTACCGTTTCCAATTTTTGATGCAGATTCTGCCAAACTATTTTTTAAGATTTCTGTATCAGAAAAATTTGCTTCCTCTATTGTTTTTATTATTGCATCAAAATTTGAAATGGTTGCATCTTTATCGTCTTTCTTCCAAATCAACAACTCAGAATCAAAAACTGGTTCTTTAAACAAATAATCCCAATCCCCCGCTTCAAATTCTTTGTTTAATTCATTTGCAACAGAAATTCTTTCAGCAAATAAACTGCAGACCTTTTTAGCTTGTTCTTCACCCACATTTAATTCCTTAGCACGAGCCGTGTTCAAAATTGCATCAGTTAAATATTCAATTACAAAATTCTTACCCTTTAGATTTAGATGTTCTTTGTTCATCCACTTTAATTTTTCTTCATCAAAAATAGCTCCGCCTTTCTGTGTTCTAGATAAATCGAAATCATTTATTAGTTCAGAAAGCGTATATATTTCTTTTTCTGTCCCAGAGTTCCAACCCAAAAGAGTCAAAAAATTGACCATGGTTTCCGGCAGAAAACCCATCTGCCTATACTCGTTTATTGAGGTGGAGCCATGCCTCTTAGAGAGCTTAGAGCG
>CAYNNE010000014.1:0-13126 GCA_964398725.1 uncultured Candidatus Saccharibacteria bacterium | reverse complement strand
CCCCTAATTACGTGGGTAATTCCGGACAGAAAATCGTCCACTACAACCGCAAAATGGTATAGGGGTTCGGTCATAGAACGGGCTATTACAAAGTCTCCTAATTCAGTGGTATCAAAGGTTACTTCGCCTCTAATTTCATCGTGAAAAGTAATTTTTTTGTTTGGATTTTTAAAACGAATTACTTCTTCTCTCTGTCCCTCTTCCTTAACCTCTTCTTTTGAAAGATAAATCAAATCTTTTTCTAAAAGCTTTTTTAATTCACTTTCATAAATATCGCTTCTTTCTGATTGCCTATACATTTCATCCCAAGAAAGATTGAGCCACTCCATTCCTTCTATTATGTTTTGTTCAAACTCTTTTGTGCTTCTCAATGCATCAGTATCTTCAATACGCACGATAAATTTTCCGTTGTTGTGTTTTGCAAAAAGAAAATTAAAAAGTGCAGTGCGAGCCGTGCCCACATGCAAGTTGCCTGTGGGAGACGGAGCAATTCTTACTATGGGATTAATCCCGAACGAAATAGGTCGCGGTTCACCAGAGTTTATTTTTGTATTTTTGAATTGTTTGGGCATTGTGTTTGTTTGCTAACCTATAGCTTACCAACAATACTGTGACCGCGGTTTCGTACGGGATTAATATTGTTGGGCATTGTTTTCTGCGGTTTCAGTTGCTTGTGCAGATAGTTCTTCCTGCAATAATTCTTCAGTTGTTTTATCACTCATTACTACATTGTCCGGAATAACTTCTTGAGCTGTAAACACAACTTGCGGAGTTTTTAGTGTTGGTTCTTCTGTTTTAGGAACTTGCACTTCAATTTTTTGTACTTCTTTTTTGCTCTTCAAATTTTTTCCATGAGTAACAGCGAGTCTTAAAAGTGCATCGGCAAGTTTTTCTGCCGCATCTTCTTTTGTAAAAACCTTAGTGGCCTTGCTCATTTTTTCATTCAACTCTTTATCTGTAATTATCCGTGTCACTTCTGAAATCAATACATGGGGCTTTAAATTTTTCTCTTCTAAAACAACAGCTGCGCCTGTTTCTGCATATGCGTATGCATTTCTCATTTGGTGGTCGCCATTTGAATCTGTTATAGGAATAACAATTGACGGTATTCCCCACCAAGCAATTTCAAATAATGTGGAACCAGCCCTAGTTATAACTGCATTTGCAACGCCAGCACACATACGCATTGAAAGAGTGTTTAAATAATCAAAAGCCTTGAAGCGTGCTTTATAAGGGCTATCCGCAAGTAATGTATCAGCCGCTAAAGTCACTTCTTTAAAATTTTCTTTTCCAGTTTGATGGATAATTTGAAAATTTTTCACAAGTTCAGGAAGTGCATCTAAAATAGTATTGTTAATTTTTCTTGCGCCCAGTGAGCCACCAAGAACCAAAATTACAGGAATACCATCCTCCAGTTTTAAGTATTCACTAGCACCAGTTGTGAGAGGTACCCTTAATTCATCGCGCACAGGATGCCCTGTCACAATAACTCTCCCCTCTTCAACGCCTTTTTTGAAATGTTCAGCAGCTTGCGGATATGAAAGAGCAATTATTTTGGCAAATTTGCCTGCCCACATATTTACTCGTCCGGGCACAGTGTCCGATTCGTGAATCATTACCGGTATTCCAAAGACCCTTGCAGCAAAGAGTGCGGGCACGGAGCCAAAACCACCCTTACCAAATACAGCGTCTGGAAATATTGAATAAACTTTAAAAAGAGCTTTTAATAAACCAATACCTGTTTTAAAAACATCTATAACATTAAGCACAGAAAAATATCTTCTCATTTTTCCTGCAGAAATTGGAATAAAATTTATATCGTGTTCAAAAAGGACTCCTTTGTTGTAAGGGTTGGGAGACATATAAAAAAGCTCAATTGAAACCAGTTTCAATTTTTTAGTAAAATTTCTTATAGCTTGAGCAACAGCAATAATTGGATAAAAATGTCCACCTGTACCACCGCCTGTTAATATGATTTTCATCCCGAATGAAATAGGAAGCGCTTTAGCCTCGAAGCCAAATAACGCTTACCTGTGCCTGATTTAAGGTAAATTTCTCTCGACCTAGCATCATTTTCATCAATACATGCTTCATAATAAACAAGTTTATATGGTCCACGACCTTTTGTATACAAAGATCGTCCATTCTGATGTTCCCATAAGCGCTTCCGTAAATTATTTGTAAAACCTGTGTAATATTTACCATCTTTTTTACTTTGTAATACGTATGTATAAAACATAAGTAATTTCATACGGGATTATATTCTTTTACGCGATATTGAAAGCACTATTCCCATTTCTGCTAATACTACCAATAAAGACGAACCTCCATGGCTCACAAACGGAAGCGTAATCCCTGTGAGGGGTAAAACTCCAAGCATAGCCCCAATGTTTAGGAATGCTTGGGATATAAGAAGTATAACAATCCCTACAATAAGCAGTCTACCAAAGGAGTCCTCTGTATTAGCGGCAATTTTAAGACACCGCATTGAAAATAAAACAAAAAGAAGCACTAAGGAAGATGCTCCAATGAAACCAAATTCTTCAGCGGCTACGGCAAAAATTGAATCCCCAATTGGCTCCGGTAAATGTGTAAATTTTTGTAAACTTTGTCCATAACCCCGACCCATTAAACCACCGGAGCCAACCGCAATAAGAGATTGCTTTGCTTGATAGCCAGAACTTAATGCTTTTTGATCTGGATTAAAGAAAATTAGAAATCGCTCTTTTATATATGGCCTTTGATAAGCGAGAACTGACATCAGTATTACCCCAATTATGGCCATTACGAAAACATGTCTTTTTGAACCTCCAGCGGCAAGAAATACAGCAAGTGAAGCAAAGGCTGTTACAAGAAAATTATCTGTATCTGGCTGAATAAGAAAAACAATACCAGCGACCGCTAAGGTAATTAATAATGGCAATGTTCCTCTTTTAAAAGTTTCGGCTGAACCCTTTTTTGCTGAAAACCAAGCAGCTAAAAAAATAACTACACCTAGCTTTAATAGTTCTGATGGTTGAAATGTAAAAGAACCAATCTTTATCCAACGCAAAGCCCCTCCGTGCGACATGCCCAAATTTGGAATAAAAACTAAAAGAGTAACAAGAATACTTCCAATTAAAATTAACCAAGCCCAGCCTTTGAAAATTTTATAGTCCGTTCTGGAAAGCGCTATACAACACAGAGTTCCACCGAGGAGTCCAAAGAGAGTTTGTGTAAAAGTTACATTAGAAAATTGAGTACTATTTTTTGCAAAAAGACCGAGCGATGCTGAGCTAAAGATAATAAATCCCACCACTACAAGAATGGCTAGAAGTATGACCAAGTATTTATCAACGGGTTTTCTATGAACCTTAGAGAACATATGTGAGTTATCTTATCAGAATAACTAACCAACTAGTGCTAAAACTACACCTAAAATTCCAAACATAACTCCAACTATCCAATAACGCATTGTTACTTTATAAGCTGGCCAACCAATAGCCTCAAAATGATGATGAACTGGAGCTACTAAAAAAACTTTTTTGCCCCTGTATTTTTTTGAAAAGACCTGAATAATATTTGAAGCAGTAGTTAAAACTAATGGCATAGCAATTATAGGAAGCACAAAAACACCATATCCTCCACCAAGCGAATCTGTCATAAATGCAACCACAGTTAAGGTAACTGTCAGGGCCATTGTGCCAGTTTCAGACATATAAAATCTTGCGGGCGGTATGTTAAACCACAAAAAAGCAAGAATTCCTCCAACCACAACAAGACAAAATGATGAAAGATTTATTTGCTGTTGGTAAAAAGCAATGCCAGCGTAAGCTGAAAACATTGTTGCAAATACACCGCCCGCAAGTCCGTCTAAGCCGTCTATTACTCCACCCGAATAAACAGCCATAGCCACTATTGCAAAAAACGGAATAAACAATATTCCTAAATCAATTCCAGCAAATATTCCTGGTGTGCCCAACATAGATACTCCTAACTTTGAATAAAACCAGTATCCACAAAATAAACCTATACCAGCAACCACGAGCAATCTTTTTTTAAGCGACAAACCTTTTGAATAGCTCCCCCCATTACTTCGTACTTCCAAATAATCGTCTATTAATCCAACAAATGCCCCAACAATGAGCGTCATTAAAGGTATCCATGTTTGGCTTCTTGAAAGAAGTTCCAATTTATCAAAAACGGGCCAAGTGGTTATTTTGTCCACTATAAATATTCCAACAATTGTTACAAAGGTTGATAGCCAAATAATAATTCCTCCCATTCTAGGAGTATTAATTTCTTTTTCTTTATGAAGTTCATTAAAAACCACTGCTTCTGTGCCGTCTAGTGCAGTTTTGCCAGCTCTTTTTTTCCACATTTGTCTTGAATATAAAAAATCAGAGAGAGGAACGGCAATTAAAATACCAAAAATGAAGGAAATGACGGGAGGAAGGAATACTTTAATAATGTCTATAATCATTCGATTTATTTATTGTTCGATGTATAAAAGTGTAGCACTGACAAGTTTTTTTACATCTTCAAACCGCCCTTCTTCACTAGAACCGAGTACCACTATGGCGTAAGGATTGCCTAAGCTTGGATCAAAAGCGATAGCAAGATTACCTTGGGAAAGCTCTGTGAAGCCAGTTTTCCCTCCAATTAATCCTGGAATAAATGGTATGGCTTCATTTGTATTTTTTGTGCTATGCCTCACTCCGCTTTCAGATTCAATAGAAATATTTTGGTATCGAGTAGCTGAAATCAGAGACGGATTTTCTTTTACTATATATGAAAGAAGCATGGCAACATCTCTCGCTGTGCCGTATGCACCAGCATTTACAGAATCCCCATCAAGGCCAGTTGAATTTCCAAACAAAAGTCCCTTAAGTCCTATTTCTCTTGCCACAGTATTCATACTGGTGGAGAAATGTTTATCTGATATCGCAACAGCAGCAGAGGCAATAGCTGAAGCGCCATCATTTGATGAGCCGGTTAATGTAAAATCTACGATTTTTTGAAATAAGATTTTTTCTCCAACGCGTAAGCCAGAATCTCCTTCTGATGAAATATCTTTTCTTGTGATTGTTATTACTGAATCTATGTCTAACTCCCTGCTCGCTACTAGTGAGGTCATTAATTTAGTAATAGAGGCAAGGGGTCTTGGTGCTTGATCATCTTTTGCATAAATAATTTTCTGGTTTTTAATATCAAAAACTATTGCAGAACGAGCCTCTATAGAAATTGAATCAAAAGGATTTTTAACATAAGGCAAAGTTTCAGAAATTTTTGGTTGCTGACTAAAAAAAGAAATTAAAAGCAAGCTCACCAAAAGAACCAAGATCCCCCACAAAGAAACCATTATTTGTTTTTCAGACAAATTTTCAAAAGATTTGTTACTCATTTTCTTTTATATCTATATCTTTTGAATTTTCTAATATGCCCCCCAACCTTTCTTCAAGCTCCATATTTAGAGTTCCGTATTCGGGCAAGTCTTTTACTTCTTTGATTCCCAAAAACCCCAAAAGTTCGTGAGTAGGTTTATAAACATAACCTTCTCCACCTCGCTCCATTCTTTCAATTAATCCTCTTGAAACCAGTGCTCTTAAAATGTATTGAGATTGAACACCTCTTATAAAATCAATCTCTCTGCGAGAGACGGGACCTTTATATAAAACTATTGTAAGAGTTTCCAAAGAAGCTTTTCCTAATTCTTTTTCGAGCTCTTCCTTACGCATCGATTCAATTAGGGAGGATACAGAGCTTGAGGTCATGAAGCTTAGCGCATCTCCATCGTCAACTATACAAACTCCTCCATTCCATTTTTCTTTTAAAACTACAATAGCGTTTTCAATTTCTTCGAGAGAGCTTTTTAAGATGCTTTTTAGTTCACCTCTAGATACGGGTTCGGCCTTATAAAAAAGTATTGCCTCTATTTTCTGTGTTAATTCGTCGTTCATATTTTTTATATTGCATCTCCACCATATTGAGGAGTGCTCAAGGTTTTAGACCCGAGCATTATATCGGCTTTTGAGTTCTCTTGCATGGCTTCAATTGCTCCCCTTTTTACTAACTCTAGAAGTGCTAAAAATGTAACAATTAAATTTTTCCTTTCCTCTTTTGGTAGCACATGTTTGTGTCCGCTTTTTGAGCCACCGTGTTCTTTTGCAAGATTGCTAAATGATACATTCATTGCTTTTGTTAACCTTTCTCCTAAAGAGATAATTACTTGCTCAAGAGAGATAACTTTTCTAACAATTGTTGCGTCTTTTTTGGTTGGTTCTGGAATTAAATTGATTACATGTTCAAAAGCATCCTTCAGGTTGTTCAAAGAAATATTTTTAGATGGTGAGAAAAATATCTCTTGATTTTTTCTAGCTAGTGGATTGTATGAGGGTTCTGTACACCATTTATCTTTTATATGCTTTGAGAGTTCGCGCATTTTTGCATATAGAAATAAACGCTTTTCTAAGTTTTTTGCATCTTCTTCCTCGTCGGTCGTAAGGATTAAATTGGGTAAAAGTGAACGAGATTTTATTAGAAGCAAAGTAGAGGCGACAGCTAAAAATTGAGCAGCTTCACCCACAGGAAAACTGCCAAGTTTTTCAATATAAGAAATGAAGTCATCTGCCACCTTAGCAAGTGAAATATCGTGAATAAGAAGTTTTCGTTTTTCTATAAGTTCAAAAAGTAGCTCGATTGGCCCTTTAAAATTTTGCTCTTCAACTTCTAATACAAAATCACCCATTACTTTTATGTTAATTCTGAAAATCTTTCGTCGATTCTTTCCATGTCTCTTGGGAACATCGATGCTTCACGTACGTTTTTTAATCCCAGTAATTGCATAGTGATGCGTTCAGCGCCTAATGCAAAACCGCCTTCAGGTGGTACACCATATTTAAATGCCTCTAAGAACATTTTAATTTTGGCTGGATCCATTTTCCATAGTTTTACGTGCTCCAGTAATTGATCATATTTATTAATTCTTCGTCCTCCAGACATCCACTCAAGCCCTCTGCACAATAAATCTATACCTTCATTAAACTCTGGATTTTCCGGATTTGGATAAACATAGAAAGGTTTTTTACGAGTTGGATAACCATATATAAATACAAAATCCGAACCAGTTTCTTTTTTTATAATTTCACAAATTTCCCTCTCGTCCTGCGGGTTCATATCTTTTTCTCCTCGCACATCTCGGTTGAAAGTTTCAAATATTTTTTGCTGAGCTTCAGTTAAAGAGAGGGTTGGGGTTTTGTCTATCATTACAGGAAAATCAGTCTTTAAGAGTTTGAGATGTTCGCTGTTCTTTTCTTTTACTGCCTCGAGGATGAATCGAACAGTTGCTTCGGCCATATCACGGATATCCTCCCAACTTTCTATAAACCCCATTTCAGCATCTAAAGAAACAACTTCTGTAAGATGCCTTGTGGTTGTGCTTGGCTCTGCACGGAAAATTTTATTTACAGAAAACACTCTTTCAAAAGCAGACATTACTATTTGTTTATAAAGTTGCGGAGATTGTGATAGAAAGGCTTTTCTTCCAAAATAGTCAACTTGAAAAACTTCGCTTCCGCCCTCTGCTACTGCGGGCGTAATACTAGGTGCTTGAAACTCAAAAAATTTATTTTGCTTTAGAAACACTCTAAATGAATCAATTATTGTTTCTTGAACTTTAAAAACAGCCTGAATTTTAGGGTGACGCAAAACTAAGGCCCTATTGTCTAATTCTGTAACCAAATCTAAATTGTAGCCCTCAAGCGACATATCAAAAGGAAGTGTCTCGGCCTTGGATAGAACTTCAATACTTACAACCTCAAGCTCTATATCACCATTCAATACATCCTTATTAATATTTTTTTCGGGACGCTTATTTACATTTCCATTAATTTTTAAGACCCATTCGAGCCTCATCGCTTTGGCTATCTCAATCGCTTCTAAGTTGGTGGGCAGGACAACACATTGAATTTTGCCCGTCATGTCTCTTAAATCAAAAAAAACCATTTTGCCTTGGTCACGACGGATATCAACCCAACCAGCAAGTGTTACCTCCTTTCCTATATTGCTTTTTAACTCTTCAATAAAAATTCTTTTCATATTAGTTGTGATGAATTAAGCCCGTTTTTTCTCTAATTTCTATCATTTTTTCATGAACTATTTTTCTCATTTTTTCTCCTCCCTCACGAATAATTTTTTCTACTTCCTCTGGTTTATTTTCCCATTCATTTCTTTTTTCTCGGAGTGGTCCAATAAACTTTTTTAAACTATCAATTAAAATTTCTTTAGATTCTTTGTAGCCAACCTTTCCATCTTCATAACGCGCCCTTAAATCTTCAAGTGTTGCACTAGGAGTTACCAAGGTATGGAGTTTGAAGACTGTGTCATTGTCTGGGTCTTTAGGGTCGTTCACCCCTTTTGAGTCAGTAGGAATACCCATAACAGCTTTTTCTATTTCTGAATCAGTCGCAAATAAAGGAATGATGTTGTTATAGCTCTTGCTCATTTTTTGTCCGTCGGTTCCCACAACTGTTGCGACCGATTCTATTATTAATGGGTTTGGCAAAACAAAAGTTTCGCCAAATGTTCGGTTAAATTTTTCTGCTGTATCACGAGCAATCTCAATATGTTGCTTCTGGTCTTGTCCAACTGGCACTACTGACGCATCGTGGACGAGAATGTCTGCCGACATAAGCATTGGGTAATTAAAAACTCCCACATTTATTTCTTTGCTCTTTGCCTCTGCGTCCTTAAAGGCGTGTGCGCGCATCAAATAAGGCATTGTTGTTAAAGATTCAAAAATCCATGAAAGCTCTGTTACGTGGGGCACGTCTGATTGAAGAAAAATAGTGGCCTTAGATGGATCAATTCCTATTGCTAAAAAATCCAAGACAATTCCGAGCGACTGCTCGTGTAGTTTTTTTGCGTCGTGAACAGTGGTTAGGGCATGTAAATTAGCCACAAAAAGACGGCACTCGTATTCATTTTGAAGGTCTACAAATTGTTTGAGAGCCCCAAAATAATTTCCTATATGGATAACTCCGCTTGGTTTTACACCCGATACTAAAATTCCTTTTGACATAGAATTATTGTATCAAAAAAGGGCTAATTATGAGTCTGTTTTATCTATGTTTAATTACTGCTTGACAATTAGGTCTTTTATATGATAGAATATGAACAGACCCTTTCGTGGAGACGGAATGATTCAGCTCTTTGTTACGATTGCCATCATTTGGGCTTTCGGGTACGTCGTCGCCCAGTTCACCGGCTTTGGTAGGTATTATCTCGCTTGGTGGAAGCGTCGCTGGTCGAAGGTTTGGCCGAAGTACAAGACCCAGATCATTTGGTTCGCACTCGGCATGCTCTTTAGCGGCTTTTTTGCTCCTTAACCAGAGTAAAAACCCGCAGCCTGTACAACTTACCCCGTACCAGAAAATTCTGGTACGGGGTTTTGATTTACAAAATAATTGTAATAAAACGAATGTGTTAAAATAGACGCAATCGCGTACATTTTAACACACGATAGTATTGTGTATTTTTATACTTTTTAATACCGTGTTACTAAGCAAGGTTTTTTATTTTATAAACCTTCTTTTTTTAGTTCTTCAATATGTTTTTTTGCTTCTTTCGATAGTCTCTTTGGCATATCTATCTTTACTCTCAAAAGAATATCCCCTCTTTTGCCTCGATTTTGTGGCACCCCACGCTCTTTTATACGAATTATGTCTCCAAACTTAACTCCTTCAGGAATTACTACCTTTGCAGGGCCATCTAGTGTCTCAATATTTATTTCTGCACCAAGCAGTGCATCACTTAATTTCACATTCAAATCAGCAGTTAGGTTTATTCCGCTTTTTATAAATCTTGGATGAGTATCTACTCGCACCCCTACATACAAATCTCCAGCTTCCCCACCGCGCACGGCTTCACCCATTTTAGAGAGCCTTAAAACTTCACCACTTTCAATTCCAGCAGGAATCTTTATTTCAACAATTTCATTTTTCTCCAATACACCTTTTCCACGACATTCATTGCAAATTTTCTCCGGCACTTCTCCTTGACCAGCACAAATGGTACACATTCTTTCTGTAGCAATTTGCCCCAAAATAGAGCGACGAATTTCTTTTACAGAACCTTTTCCTTTACATGTTTCGCATTGTTTCATTTGTGAACCAACTTCCCCACCCGATCCCTTACATTTTTCACATTGAGCGGTGTGATTGATACGAATTTTTCTTTCTCCACCAAAAATTGATTCTTCAAAGGGAATTCTTATTTCCACTTGAATATCCGCTCCCCTACTCTCTCGTCTATTTCTAAAGCCCCCACCAAACATGTCGCCAAAAATATCCCCTAAATCAAATTCCATTCCGCCCTGAGAAAAGTTAAATCCACCCTGCCCAAATTGTTGAGCAAATTGAGAAAAATCAAATCCTTGGGCACCATTAAACCCACCCTGAAAATTACCACTGCCCATCATGTCGTACTGAGAACGCTTATTATCATCAGACAACACTGAATATGCTTCGCTCGCTTCTTTGAACTTTTCTGTGCTCCCACCTTTTTTATCTGGATGATATTCATGCGCGAGTTTTCTGAACGCCTTTTTTATATCGTCCTTACTTGCCTTCTTGTCTACACCTAGAATTTTGTAGTAATCCTTACTCATTATTCAGTCTTCGGAGCTTCTTGTGTTGGTTCTGTTGGTGGAGTTTCTGGTGGTGTTTGTTGTGAATTTTGCTGTATTGCTTGACCTGCCTTTTGAAGTTCATCCGAAAGTTCCTGTGTGGCCTTTTTAATATCTTCTAAGGTACCAGTGTCTTTTATGGATTTTAATCCGGACATTTTTGCTTCCACATTCGCTTTTATCTCGACTGGAACCTTATCACCGCCATCTTTGAGGGCTTTTTCTGCTGTATAAATTAATTGTTCACCCAAATTTCTAGCTTCTGCAATATCTTTTTTCTGTGCGTCTTCTGTTGCGTGGAGCTCTGCATCCTTTTTCATTTTTTCAATTTCATCTTTACTTAGTCCTGATGACGCCTCAATTCGAATTGACTGCTCTTTGTTTGTTCCTTTATCTTTTGCTTTAACAGAAAGAATTCCATTGGCATCAATGTCAAAAGACACTTCTATTTGTGGCATTCCACGATGAGCAGGAGGGATTCCGTCTAATATAAATCTTCCCAAAGACTTGTTGTCGCCGGCCATTGGTCTTTCTCCTTGCACTATGTGAATTTCTACTGAAGTCTGATTATCTACTGCTGTTGAGAAAACTTGTGAGCGAGATGCAGGAATAGTGGTGTTTTTTTCAATGAGTTTAGTTGCAACACCTCCCATTGTTTCAATGCCAAATGAAAGAGGAATAACATCCAGAAGAAGGATGTCTTTTACATCTCCAGCTAAAATTCCCCCTTGAACTGCTGCACCGAGCGCCACCACTTCGTCCGGATTAATTGTCTTGTTTGGCTCTTTTCCAAAAAACTTCTTAGCGGCTTCAATCAAGGCAGGCATTCTTGTTTGCCCCCCAACCAAAAGAATTTCGTTTATTTCACCAACTTTGAATGGTGATGCGTCCATTGCACGTTTTGTAATAACCATTGCGCGGTCAATAAACTCTTGAGAGAGTTCTTCGAGTTTTGCACGGGTCATTTTTATCAAGAAGTGCTTTGGGCCAGTTGCGTCAGATGTAATGAATGGAATATTGACTTCTGTTTCCACTGCGGTAGAAAGTTCAATTTTTGCTTTTTCTGCACCTTCATCCAATCTTTGAAGAGCTAGAGGATCATTGCGAACATCTATTCCAGATTCTTTTTTAAATTCATCAGCAAGCCAATTGATTATTTTTTGGTCAATATCCTTTCCTCCCAAGTGTGAGTCTCCGTCGGTTGATTTCACCTCCACAACATCATCTCCAACTTCTAGAATTGAAATATCAAATGTTCCTCCTCCGAAATCGAAAACTGCTATTTTTTCATTTTTCTTTTTGTCTAAACCATATGCAAGGGCTGCTGCGGTTGGTTCATTGATAATTCTTTTAACATCAAGTCCTGCGATTTTGCCAGCATCTTTTGTGGCCTGTCTCTGGGCATCATTAAAATATGCAGGCACTGTGATAACCGCTTCTGTTATTTTTTCGCCAAGTTTTGCTTCAACATCAGCCTTAATCTTTTGCAAAATCATTGCTGAAATTTCTTCAGAACTAAAGTTTTTATCACCCATTTTTACTGCAACAGCCCCATTTGTGCCCTTTGATATTTCAAAAGGTACGACAGTTTTATCTTTTTGAACTGCAGGCTCATCAAATGTATGCCCAATAAAACGCTTTATTCCAAAAATAGTGTTTTTAGGGTTTGTAACAGCCTGTCTTTTAGCCAAAAGGCCCACAAGGCGTTCTCCTGTTTTAGAAATTGTCACAATAGATGGAGTTGTGCGAGCGCCTTCAGAGTTTTCAATAATTTTTGGTGCACCAACTTCCATGACAGCTACAGCAGAGTTTGTTGTCCCTAAGTCGATTCCAATGATTTTTGCCATTTGTTTTGTGTTGGTTAAATTATTTTTAATAAACTACGCGCCGATACTATAAACCGAAACCCTTGCTGGACGCAAGACCTTTCCGTTAAGCATAAAACCCTTTTGAAAAACTGAAGAAATGTGGTGGTCTAGTTCCTTTTTATTTGTGTCTTCCGTCTTGATGGCCTCATGAAGATTTGGGTCAAATTGCTCCCCCGCGGGTTCTATAATTAAGACGCCCAACCTATTTAAAACTGACATAAATTGACTAAGTATTGCCCCACTCTCTTTGTTCCCAGCCTCCACCGCCTTTTCCAAAGAATCTACTATTGGTAACAGCTCTTTTATTAAGCTTGCTTCAGCAAAGAGTTTGCTGTTTTTTAGTTCCTCCTCATCTCTCTTACGAAGATTTACAAAATCTGCTTGAGCCCTTTGCCAATTATCTAAATATTTTTTTGCTTTTTCTTCGGCAGTTTTTAATTTTTCCTTCAAGCGTTTGGAGTCAGATAATGTATTTCCTTCCCCATCTTCGGGTATGAATTCTTCTTCAATTACATTCTCATCATCTTTTTTCATATGAATTTATTATAAGAGAGAGGAATACTTTTTGAAAAGAATTGGTGACCCTTCGTCGCTT
>CAYNNE010000013.1:0-15026 GCA_964398725.1 uncultured Candidatus Saccharibacteria bacterium | reverse complement strand
TTGTTATTCTCGGAGGAAAATGTAGATATTGTAAAACAAAGATTTCTTCGATTTACCCCCTTATTGAAATTGGTATGGGCGCGTTGTTTTTTCTCATTGGTTTAGTCAATGTTCAAATGCTTCTTTCATTTTCAATTATTCCTTACTCTTTATTTTTTATTGAACTTATATTCTGGTCATTGGTTTTTGCAACAGCAGTTTATGATTTGAAGCACCTAACAATTCCAAATATGTGGGCGCTATCTTTGGCGATTATTGCAGTAATTTATTCTGCAATCAGTAATTTAGGCTTTGGAAAAGTTTTTCTCTTTTCAATTCTCTCTGGGGCAATTTTCTTTATATTCTTCTTTTTAATATGGCTTCTCTCGAGGGGTAGATGGATGGGGCTTGGAGATGCAAAACTTGCATTTCCACTGGGGGTTTTCCTTGGTATATCAAAATTGTTTTCTGCTTGGGCACTTTCTTTTTGGGTCGGTGCGGTAATTGTGTTAATTTACTTTTCTTACGAACAAATTGTTTTATCTAAAGGAAAAAGATTGAGTGCCCTCAATAAACCAATTACAATGAAGAGTGAAGTGCCATTTGGGCCATTTTTATTTCTCGGTTCTTTTCTCGCTTTTTTGGGAGTAATAATTCCATTCAATGGTTAACGAGACAAAAAACAAAAAAAGAATTTTTAACCAAATATCTGGTAGCAGGGGATTTAGCTTGATGGAAATGATGGTTAGTATCGCAATAGTAGCCCTTATTATGGCTGTTGTTGTTTTAAATCAAGGAGATTTCACTGACAGTTTTAATCTTTCTACAAACACTAATGATTTAGAGCTACAAATTAGACAAGAGCAAGTGTTTGGGATTTCAGTGAAAGAATTTGAAAATGAATTTTCATCTGCATACGGAGTTTCTTTGAGTGCTTTAGCTGAAGAAGAAAAATTCGCTTACATTGTTTTTGCGGATAGGACTTTTGGTGGAGTAAAGAACGGCACTTATGATAGTGGTTTTTCCTGCGTTATTGACAGTTCTTCAGAGTGTATAAAATCTATTCCTCTAACTAGGGGAGTTAAAATTAATAAAATATGTACATTATCCAGCATAGATCCTACGGTGTGTGATGAGATTGTCGGGCGCGCTGATATTACATTTAACCGGCCTTATCCAAATGCAAAAATATCCTTCTTTGATTCCAGCGGACTTTTAATAACCGTAACTGAAGCAATCGGTGTAAAAATAGAACTAATTTCACCACAGGGCAAATTAAAATCTGTAAAAGTTTATACTTCAGGACAGCTTTCAATTTCATGATGACTGGTAAAAATAAAACAAATAAAAACAAGAAAGGCTTCACCTTAATTGAGGTAATAATCTCAATCTCAATTTTCATTGTCATTGTTACGGTATCGTTAGGAGCTATTGCAAATATTTTTGATGCCAATAGAAAATCCCAGTCATTGAAAGCTATTATGACCAATCTTAATTTCGCACTTGAAGTGATAGCGAGAGAAATGAGGTTTGGTACAAATTACCATTGTGGGGAGGATGGAGATATAGCTCAACCACAAAATTGTACAGAAGGAGGGAACTTTATTTCATTTCTATCGAGCGATGGTAACCAAGTTGTTTACAGATTAAATATATCCACTAACCAACTCGAAAAATCTATCAACGGAGGGTCTTCATATATAGGTATCACTGCTCCAGAAATAACAATTCAATCACTTAAGTTTTTTGTTCTAGGAGCTACCGTAGAAGTGGCACCTGCCTCTCCACTACAGCCGAAGGTCATTATTTTAATAAAGGGCTATGCGGGAACAAAAACCACTAGCCAATCCGTGTTTACGCTAGAGACGACAGTGTCGCAAAGAATTTTAGATACATCACAATGAATACTAAATCATTAACAATTAAACATAGAAACAAGCTGGCTCGAAATGGTGGATTTACAGTTCTTGAAACATTAGTAGCTATCGCTATTCTTATTTTATCTCTAACCGCTGCTTTTTCAGTGGTTCAAAATAGTCTTTCTATTTCTATATCTTCTCGCGACGAAGTCACTGCATATTATTTAGCACAAGAGGGTATAGAAATGATAAGAAACATGAGAGATGAAAACAGTCTATATGACCCCGTGCGTCCATGGCTCACGGGCATTGCAGGGGCGCAGAGTGATCCGTGTTATTTTGGAAATTATTGCGCGGTTGATTCGCCAAACAAAGTATTTGTATCCTGCGGGCTGGAAGATGGCAATTGTCCAGTTTTAAGACAAGATAGAGATTCCAATTCTCAAACTTTTGGTATGTACGGATTAGATTCTACTTGGGATGAAACGGTGTTTAAGAGAGAAATGTTTTTGGAACAAATAAACTCCAATGAAATAGCGCTTACCATTACTGTTTATTGGACCAAAGGATCGTTAACCAGAAATTTTATAATTCACGAAAATCTTTTTAACTGGCAAAAATGATAATTAAATATAAACAAAATAATAGAGGCGTAACCTTATATGTTTCAATCGTTGTAACATCGGCTCTTTTATTAGTATCTTTTGCCATAGCCAATGTAACTTTCAAACAAATTTCTATTGCTTCAATAAACAAAGATTCACACATTGCCTTTTTTGCAGCAGATACTGGGGTGGAGTGCGCTCTTTATTGGGATGTTAAAAATACTACTGGGGGCAGTGCCTTTGCTACTACCAGCACTTCTTCAATCTCTTGCAATGAAAATCCTAACAATCCAAGTAATCCAACCCCAAAAATTGTTGGTGGAAATGCAACCTCAACATTCACCGTTACTTTTCTACCGGAAACATACTGCGCAGTTGTTTCTGTGGGTAAAAGTTATGAGAATGGCAATTTGAAAACCTATATAGAGTCTCGAGGATATAATTCTTGTGACGAAGATAATTCTAGAAGGGTAGAAAGGGCTATTAGAGTAATTTATTAAGTTTTTATATCTTTAGGTAATATAGGGGAATGAATCCCGTTAGAAACCGCGGTCACGAAACAAGAGGAATTATATGATGGTCTACATTACTAATAAACTAAATATCAGGAAAAGCGGAATGTCCGTGACCTGTTTCTAACGGGATGAAAGCGTCAAAAAAGACCCTAGAAAGGGCCTCAAAGCTCCAAAAACTCATTGAATACCACCGTAAGAGGTATCACGAAGAAGATAGCCCAGAGATAACAGATGAGGCCTATGATTCGTTGGTTTCCGAGCTTATTTCTCTTGAGACTGCCTATCCAGAAATTAGAACAAAAGATTCTCCAACAATGAGAATTGGAGGAGCGCCAAAAGAGACCTTTACTAAAATTGTTCACCAAATACCACAATGGTCTTTTGATAATGTTTTTAATGAGCAAGAATTTAAAGATTGGAGTAAAAGAAATACAAAAATTCTTGATAAGGGTGGTGATGCTACAAATTTTACTTACTGCGCAGAGTTAAAAATAGATGGTTTAAAAATTATTCTCACTTATAAAAAGGGAATTTTAATTTCTGCCGCAACTAGAGGTGATGGTGTGGTGGGCGAGGATATAACCTTGAATGCGAAAACAATATCCTCAATTCCATTAACACTTCCATTTCCCGTTGACCTTATTGCAGTTGGAGAAGCTTGGCTTTCAAAAAAAGAACTTATTCGTATAAATAAAGAGAAAGAACAACAGGAAGAAGAACCTTTCGCAAACACTAGAAATGCTGCTGCGGGCGCTTTGCGCCAGCTTGACCCCAAAATAACAGCTTCAAGAAAGCTTAATACCTTTATTTACGATATAGATTTTTTTGATCCATTAAAAAGCACTTTAAAAGAACCACAAACCCAAATAGAAGAATTAAAACTTTTAAAAAGTTTAGGTTTTTCTGTGAACTCATATTTTAAGCACTGCAAAATAGATGAAGAGGTTTTTGCTATGTATTCAGAGTGGATAACAAAAAAAGAAGAAGAAGATTATGGGATTGATGGACTAGCAATAAAAATAAATGAAAAACAAACACAAAATATTTTAGGATATACAGCAAAATCTCCACGCTTTGGTGTGGCATTTAAATTTCCTGCTGAGCAAACCACCACTGAAGTTTTAGACATTATTTTGCAAGTTGGAAGAACGGGCGTTTTGACACCGGTTGCTGAACTTAAACCAGTAAAAGTAGCTGGCTCTGTTGTTTCTCGCGCTACACTTCACAATGAGGATGAAATAAATCGTTTGGATATAAGGGTGGGCGATACTGTAGTTTTGCAAAAAGCGGGAGATGTTATTCCGGAGGTTGTTAAGGTTTTAACCGAGCTTCGTTCAGGAAAAGAAAAAAAATTTATTTTCCCCAAAACAGTAGCTGAGTGTGGTGGTGACGGATCGATTGAAAGAATTCCTGGACAGTCGGCTTACAGGTGCGTTTTCCCAGATTCACAGGCAGTAAGATTAAGAAAATTTGAATATTTTGTCTCTAAAAAAGCCTTTGATATTGACGGGATGGGTCCCAAAATAATTGAACTTTTAATGGATAATAATTTAGTTTCTTCGTACGGGGATATATTTGCCCTTACAAAAGATGAATTACAGGCTCTACCTCGCTTGGGAGAACTTTCTGCAGATAATTTATTGAGTAGCATAGAAAAGGCAAAAAAAGTTTCTTTAGGAAGACTTCTCATCTCTTTATCCATTGAACACGTTGGTGAAGAAACGGCACTTGATATCGCTAAGCATTTTAAAAAATTAGAAAATGTAAAAAATGCTTCAGTTGATGATTTACAAAAAATAGAAGGCGTTGGAGAAGTTGTTGCTAGGTCAGTTTCGCGTTGGTTTAAGGAAGAAAAAAACAAAACAATGCTTAAACATCTACTGGCACATATAAAAGTACAAGATGAGATTGAATCAGGGGGGGGTAAATTATTAAATAAAACTTTTGTTTTTACTGGAACGATGCCCACCGTTTCAAGAGAACAAGGAAAAGAATGGGTGCGTTTTAATGGTGGTAGCGTATCCTCATCAGTCTCAAAAGATACAGATTATGTAGTAGCGGGAGATCTTCCTGGAGATAAATATGATAGGGCGGTTAATTTAGGCGTAAAGATAATAGATGAAAAAGAGTTTTTGAGAATGATTGGTAAATGACGCGCCCCACACTAAACTTTATAAATATCAGATATTTGTATGTTGTATGAAGTACGAAAGTAGTTTAGTGTGGGGGTAAATATGCACTTATGATTTCAGAGGAAGAGGTAAAAAAATTAGCTAGTTTGGCAAGAATTGAACTTACTGACGGTGAAGTCTCTCACTTTGCTAAAGATATGGGTAGCATTTTGGAATATGTTGATTCTGTAAAAAATGTAAAAGGGGATATTGGACAGGAGACTGGAGCGGTAAAAAATATTTTGAGAGAAGATGGTAACACCAGAGAAGCTGGTGTTTATACAGAAGATATTATTAAAAATGCTCCAAAGGCCCAGAATAATTATTTTGTTGTTAAAAAAATTATAGACAAATGATTGATACTAAAAAAATAACAATTTCTGAGGCCAGTGAACAAATAAAATCAGGTAGCTTAAAACCAGAAGAGCTTTTAATTGCCTTTAAAGAGCAAGCGAAAGAGCGCAACCAAAACCTAAATGCTTTTTTAGAAGTTTTTGAAGATACAAATGAAAATTTTGAATTAGCAAAAAAATCTGAAGACAATCCACTTCGTTTTATGCCTATTGCTTATAAAGATAATATGTCTTTAAAAGGGAAGGGAGTTACTGCTTCTTCAAAAATTTTAGAAGGATACATTGCTCCATACACTGCTACTGCTCTAAAAAATCTTTTAGATAAAGGAGTAGTTTTTGTTGGGAGAACAAATTTGGATGAATTTGCCATGGGCTCTTCAACAGAAAGTTCTGCATATGGCCCCACGAAAAACCCAATTGATAACAGTAGGGTTCCTGGGGGGTCTTCAGGGGGTTCTGCTGCTGCCGTTGCAGACGGCTTAGCCATCGCTGCGCTTGGTTCGGATACAGGAGGCTCTATTCGCCAACCAGCGGCTTTTTGTGGAGTAGTTGGGATGAAACCAACATATGGTGCAGTGTCTCGCTTTGGTCTCTTGGCGCTTGGCTCTTCACTTGATCAAATAGGACCAATTACTCGCTCTGTGTCTGATGCCGAAATTATTTTTGATGTAGTAAAGGGGGCTGACAAAAATGATGCCACTAGTTTTTATCCTGAAAAATCAGAAACTGATTTTAAAAAAGTAATTGGAGTTCCAGAAGGAATAACTGAAGGTCTAGAAAAAGACGTAAAAGAAAATTTTGAAAACTCTCTTAACAAAATGAAAGAGTTGGGTTTTGAGATTAAGGAAATAAAAATGCCCCATCTTTCACTTTCTTTAGCTGTTTATTATATTTTGCAACCAGCAGAAGCATCTTCGAATCTAGCTAGATACGATGGAATAAGATTTGGGTTAAGCGTTAAGGCTAGTGATGTGTTAAGTGAGTATCTATCTACTAGAGAAAATGGTTTTGGAGCAGAAGTAAAAAGAAGAATTATGCTTGGTACATATGTGCTTTCGTCTGGATATCACGATGAATATTATGGTTCAGCTTTAAAAGCTAAAGAGATAATTAAAAAAGAATTTGCAGATGCGTTTAAGGATGTTTGTGCCATTGCAACCCCAACCACTCCTACCCCTGCATTTAAAATTGGAGAAAAAACAAATAATCCAGTAGAGATGTATTTGGCGGATATTTTTACTGTTCCTGCAAATATTTCAGGGATACCCGCCATTTCTTTGCCTAGTGGAACTGTAAACAGGGAGGGGGTTGATTTACCACTAGGATTTCAGCTGATGGCAGACAACTATAGAGAGGATATTTTATTTAACTTAGGGAAACTTTTTATGGGAGAATAGGGTGGTATGGCAGACGCACCTAAAAAAAATGACAAAGCTCCAATAGCTCCAAAGGTTTATAACTTTGAGACTTTTATAACAGATGCCCTGGTAGTTATATTTGGACTTTTCATATTGGGAGCACTGTTAGGACGAGTTGCTTTGGTTTTTGGCTCTTCATCAAAATTTTCTTTGTTTAGCGATTTTTCTGGTTGGTTTTTAGAGGGTGTTTATCCAGTAATAAAAGTTATTTCAATTATCCTTTCACTTCTTTTTCTTTGGGGAATAATTTTTGCAGCAAAAAAACTTACTAAAATAAACAATACATATAATATTTCTCGTAAAGAAACATTACAGGCAAGTGTTGTGCGAAACACTGAAAAAGAATCAGTAAAAAAAATAACTTTTACCAAACACTGGCACACCGTTCTTAATCATGCCTCTAGCAACAACAAAAATGATTGGAAAATCGCAATTCTTGATGCCGATTCTATTCTTGATGATGTATTAAAAATGAAAGGCTATGAGGGCGATACTATGGCAGATAGATTAAAAGCGGTCGATAGGGGAGATTTAAAAAATTTGGATTTAGCTTGGGAAGCTCACAAATATAGAAATGCTATTGCTCATGGAGATGATATTTCTTTCAATCAACACGAAGTTCGTAGAATAATTTATAACTTTGAAAAGGTCTTAAAAGAACTTGGGGCAATTTAGAACTTGAATTTTGGGTTATTCAAGCATATTATTGGGGTCCAATCGCGGGGTGGAGAAGTAGTATCTCGCAAGGCTCATAACCTTGAGGCCCAGGTGCAATTCCTGGCCCCGCAACAATTTTCTTTATTTTTGTGTCTTAAAACGATATACTTTTTGAACTTGACGGGGTAGCTCAGTTGGTAGAGCACAGGACTCATAAGCCTGGGGTCGTGGGTTCGATCCCCACCCTCGTCACAAGTTTTTTGTAGTCGATATTTGGTTAGGTAAATACCCTGTCACGGAGTATAATATATGTATGCCCGTTTTTAAGTCTGTAAATAAAGATTTTTTCAAAAAATGGACACCAGAAATGGCGTATGTACTAGGGTTTTTCTCAGCAGATGGATATATCACTGTTAATAAAAGAGGAGGACAATATTGGTCAATAGACATAGGAGATAAATTACTAATTAGCAATATAAGGTTTGTTCTTGGAGCAAAACATAAAATAGGTATTAGAAAAAGAGAGGGTGGAAAATATACAACATATCGTTTGCAGGTCGGTAGTATTGAATTATGTAATGATTTAAGAAAGCTGGGGTATAGCGAAAAGAAAACAAATAATATTTCTATACCTGATATACCAACAAAATATTTTTCTGACTTTGTGCGAGGTTATTTTGATGGTGATGGGAATGTTTGGTCAGGAGTTATGCACAAAAGTAACAAAGTACAGACTTTATCGATACAAACAGTATTTACATCATGCTCATTGGGGTTCTTAGAGAAACTAAGAAGCTTGCTAGAAACTTTTGGGGTTGAGCGTGGGGTACTTAGGAAAGAAAAGGGAAATTATTACAGATTGACATATAGTGTTAAAAATTCTTTGAAATTGTATGATTTTATGTACAATAGTCGAGGTATACCAAAATTGTTCCTAAAAAGGAAAAGGGAGGTTTTTGAGAGGTATATCAAAATGCGCTCGTAGATCAACTGGTTAGATCGCGTCCCTGTCACGGACGAGGTTGTGGGTTCAAGTCCCATCGAGCGCGCCAAGGTATAATTCTGTTATGGTAACCTCGTACAATGTTGTTTCAGCAGATGGGTATATTGCTGATAAAAATTGGAATGAAGAGTTTATTCCTGATTCAACTTGGGTTAAGTTCATTAAGCTGATCAATGACAATAATGTGGTGGTTCTTGGTAGAAAGACATACGAAATCATGCACAGAGATTACAGTCAGCAGATTATTGATGAATTTGAGCAGACAAAAACAAAGAAGATTATCGTAAGTAGGGATCCATCATTTAATCCTAAAGATGGTTATATAAAGGTAGGAAGTCCAGAAGAAACACTTAAACAAGGGAGCAGGATTCTTTTATCTGGTGGCCCTATATTAAACGAAGCCTTTCTCAGGGCCGGTTTAATTAATAAGTTTATTAGACTGATTATTCCGACCCAACTTGGAGGAGGTATTAAACCATTTCTAAGTGAACCAAAATTGATTACCGAATCAAGTCAAAAATTCTATGACGGGACAATTTTAGAGACTTATTCTCTAAGACTCTAGTTATGGTATTACCCACTAGCTCGCGCAAATATTTAATTGAAATAGATGGCTTTAGAAAGTAATATTAGCCGTGTTCGCCAATTGCCAAGATACCTGCCCGAATGAATTCGTTCAGGCGGGGCTCAGTTGGTGGTGCCAAGATAGCTCAGTTGGTAGAGCACCCCCATGGTAAGGGGGAGGTCTCGGGTTCGATTCCCGATCTTGGCTCAATTTTGTTAATATAAGAATATGGAAATTATCCCAGACCAAGAGAGCGTTGATGTTCTTAAACATAGGGCTGTCGCGCTTTTAATAGAAAAAGGTCCACAAGATCAAGAGGCAATAGGTGCCCTTATCGCATGGACAGAAAGAAAAGAACAGGAAGTAGAAGCAAATAGAACTCCTGAAACAGAAGTTGCTTTTGAAGTCGAAAGAGCCGAATTATATTTTGAGGCTGGGTTACCCAAGGAAGCACGCGAGGCATTTATAGATGCTATTGATCTCGCGGAAAATCATGGTCTTGATAATCTTGCCAATGATATTGCGGTAAGAGTTCTTGCTCTTAAGATATAAACATTAAGCCGAAGTAGTTCAGTGGTAGAACACTACTTTCGTAAAGTAGGAACATGAGTTCGATTCTCATCTTCGGCTCAAGTATGAATAAAGAAAAAATAGAAAAACAAATTTTAGAAATTGAAGAGCAGATGCAAGCTCCTGATTTTTGGAATAATAAAGAAGAGGCTCAAAAAATTATTAAGGAATATGAAAAATTAAAAGCCACAAAAGATGGTGGCGGTGAATACGATAATGGGTCGGCTGTACTCACAATATTTTCTGGGGCAGGAGGAGATGATGCAGAAGATTTTGCACGAATGCTAATGGAAATGTATACGAAATTTTTTGATAAAAAAGGCTGGAGTTATTCATTTCTTCATGAAAACAAAAATGATCATGGTGGATACAGAAATATAACAATGGAAATTGATGGTAAGGGAGTATATGGAATTTTAAAAAATGAATCTGGAGTTCACCGCCTTGTTCGAGTTTCTCCATTTAGTGCAAAAAGTTTGCGCCACACTTCGTTTTGTTTAGTTGAGTTTATTCCAAAATTTGAAGAAGTTACAGAATACGCGATTCCAGAAGATGAAGTGAGAGTTGAATTTGCTCGCTCAGGAGGGCCCGGTGGGCAAAATGTAAACAAAAGAGAAACGGCTGTTCGTGTGATTCATGAGCCAACCAATCTTTCTGTTCATGTTTCTACAGAGCGTTCGCAAGCTCAAAATAGAGAAAAAGCCATGCAAATACTTTCCGCGAAACTTTATAAAATTCGTGAAGATGAAAGAATAGCAAGAGAAAAGGGGATGTATATTTCAAAAACTACAGAAATAACTTGGGGCAATCAAATTCGCTCATATGTTTTACACCCCTATCAAATGGTAAAGGACCACAGAACAGAAGCTGAAACAAGAAATGTAAAAGATGTTTTGGATGGGGAAATAGATTTATTTTTAGAGGCAGAAAAAGGGCTCTAATGTGCTAAAATACTCGTGTGATTTACTTTGAAAAAGTTTCAAAAATATACCCAGACAGCTCTGTAGCGCTTGAAGACGTAAGTTTTACAGTAGAACCAAAGGAGTTTGTATCTCTCGTAGGTCATTCTGGTGCCGGAAAAACTACCCTTATAAAAATGCTTTTGGCGGAAGATAAACCAACGGAGGGGCATGTCTTTTTTGGCTCCCAAAATGTTCACAAGCTTTCAAAGCAAGAGATTAATGAATACCGCAGAAAAGTGGGCGTAGTTTTTCAAGATTTTCGTCTTCTTCCATATAAAAATATTTATGAAAACATAGCCTTCTCAATGGAAGCGGCAGGAAGAACTGACGAAGAAATAGAAGCAGATGTTCCTCATGTGCTAGAGCTTGTGAATTTAGGTAACAAAATATGGAATTTTCCTCACGAGCTTTCTGGTGGAGAAAAACAAAGAGCCGCCATTGCTAGGGCCATTGTCAATCAACCAGAAATAGTGATTGCAGATGAGCCAACAGGGAACTTGGACCCGGTTAATACTTATGAAATTGTTCAGATTTTGAAGAAAATTAATGATTTGGGTACCACTGTCATTCTTACTACACACAACAAGGGTGTTATTGATGCACTAGGGAAAAGAGTGATAACTATGGAAAATGGTCGAATAGTGAGAGATGATAAAAGTGGAAGGTATGTGTTGTAAAATATAAATATGGCTTTTCTTTCAACCAATACAAGGAGAATAATTAAAACAGGATTTTTTAGTTCTTGGAGAAATGGATTTGCCTCCCTCTCTTCGGTTGTTGTGATGCTCGTTACGCTTTCAGTTATAGGTGGGCTTATTTTTCTTTCAGCAATTTTAAACACCACCCTTACAGAAATAAGAAATAAGGTTGATATAAATGTTTATTTTGTAACAACAGCAGGGGAGAGCAGTATTTTGTCTCTCAAAAAAACCATAGAAGGATTGCCGGAGGTATTGGAAGTGAAATATACAACACGCGAACAGGTTTTAGAAGATTTTAAATCTAAACACTCTAACGATGAAATAACTCTTCAAGCGCTGGAAGAACTAGGGGATAATCCACTTGGAGCAACACTAAATATTCGAGCAAAAGATCCATCCCAGTATGAAGGCATTGCAAAGTTTTTGACTAATCAAGGAACACTTTCCTCAGGAGACAATTCAATAATAGATAAAGTAAATTATTTTCAAAATAAAACAGCCATTGACCGACTTTCTAAAATAATAGATTCGGCTAATCGTCTCGGTTTTATTACTACACTAGTATTATCAATAGTTTCAATAATTATTACCTTCAACACAATTCGTCTTGCCATTTTTATTTCCAAAGATGAAATTTCAGTGATGCGTCTTGTGGGGGCGGCGCAGGGCTATATAAGAGGGCCATTTATGGTTTCAGGTATTTTGTATGGTGGAGTAGCAGCCCTTATTACCCTTATTATATTTTTCCCAATAACTTATTGGCTTGGCGGAGTGACCGAAAACTTCTTTATTGGCTTAAATATATTCTCTTATTATTTAAATAACTTTGGTCAATTTTTCTTGATTCTAGTAGGCTCTGGCGCCCTCATTGGTGCTGTGTCTAGTTTTTTAGCCACTCGTAAATATTTAAAGGTTTAGCCCATGACGGTTTCAACTGGTATTGCTCTTGCATTTGTCGCTATGCTTGGCTGGGGGTTTGGGGATTTTTTTCTCCAGCGTTCGGCTAGAAAAATAGGAGATTGGGAGACACTTTTTGTAATAAGTTTATTCGGCAGTATCGTTTTGGCACCGTTTTCGCTACAAAACACAATTACCTTTTTTCTTACAGAAATAAATTTTGGTCAAGTTGTGGTTGTTGGATGCGCACTTGTTTTATTTGTTGCAGCCCTTTTTGATTTACAGGCACTCAAGGTCGGGAAATTATCTATTGTGGAACCAGTTTGGTCTTTAGAAATAATTTTTTCTGCATTTTTAGCGTTTGTAATACTAAAGGAGCATTTAAACTTTAATCAAGTAGTATTAATTATCCTTCTTATTCTTGGTTTGTTTTTAGTGGCATTGAGAGAAAAAGATAAATTAAAATTAAAAAGTTTTTTTATTGAGCGTGGTGTTTTCTTGGCAGTTATTGCGGCAACACTTATGGGTACAGCAAATTTTCTCATGGGCTGGGGCGCGCGTATTTCGGACCCAATACTTATTAATTTTGTGGTCAATGTGGTTTTAATGATTTTGTGTGGAATATATTTGCTGTTTAATGGAAAAATGAAAAAGTTATTTCTGGATATAAAAGGTAGCCCAATGCTCATGGTTTCAATGTCAATTTCTGATACGGTTGCTTGGGTTGCGTTTGCATTTGCAATGAGTTTGGCACCCATTGGAGTGGCAGTAGCGTTATCAGAAAGCTACATCATTATTGCGGTTATTTTGGGTTTTTTAATAAATCACGAAAAAATTCAACGCCATCAAAAGCTCGGCCTCTTAATTGCTGTTATAACAGCAATAATTTTAGCCATCACTACTGCCTAGTAGTTTGAATAAAGGCGTTTTTGGGGTATCTTATGAACACATTGCCGGATCGTCTAATGGTAGGACTCCTGCCTCTGGAGCAGGGTATCTTGGTTCGAATCCAGGTCCGGCAGCAAAGTTTGATATAATTAGTTAATCTATGAAAAAAGCCATTCTTTCGTGCTTAGTTATAGCAGGACTTACATTGTTTTTTAGTGTTCAAAGTGGGCACGCTTCATCTATTGGTTGGGGAGATAATTACATTGTGCCTAAAGGCACTGATGTAACAAGCAACCTATATGTTGCTGGGCAACAACTAACATTAATGGGAAATGTCCTTGGTGATGTATTGGGCGCTGGTGGAAATGTTTTTTTGAATAATGATATTGATGGCGATGTAATGATTGTAGGTGGCACAATAAACTTAGTTTCTGCTGTCTCTAGTGATGCAAGGCTGGTTGGCGGTACGATTGTTGTGGCTGGGAAAATTGAGGGAGATTTGGCGGCAGTTGGAAACAACATTAGAGTTGTAGAAAATACATCAATAGGAGGAGATGCCATTTTAGCAGGAGGAACAATTGTGCTCTCCGCTCCGGTTCTTGGAAAAACAAACATTTCAGGAGCTGATGTGACACTTAATGGTGAAATAGCGGGTGACGCCAATGTGGTGGCGGATAGGCTCACTATTGGACCAAACGCTCTTATAAAAGGAAAATTGTTTTATAAATCTGTGAGAGAAGCAGTTATAGATCCAAATGCTCAAATTTTAGGTGGCACTCTCTTTGAAAAAGTTTCATCTGGCCCAGATTCTAATTTATCTGCATTAATATGGAGCTCTCTTTTTTGGGTAAAACTAATTACACTTTTTGTTTCTTCCATGATTCTTTTTGCGGTTGGTAAAAAAAGTATGAGCGTAATTGCAGGACGGGCAAGGATAAATGTTTGGCAAAATTTGGCGGCGGGCCTGTTATTCCTTATTGGAATGCCAGTTTCTGCGCTTCTTTTGGTAATGACAGTAATCGGACTTCCTCTTGCTGGTGCGGTGTTTGGTTTGGGAATTATATTTATAATTATTTCTCTCGCCTTTATGCCAATTCTTGTTGGAACCACAATCAAAGTCTTACTTAAAAAAGGAGACGCAGCGTCTTGGAAGGCTATCCTACTTGGGTCTTTAATAATCTCGCTTCTCAGCTTCATTCCATTTCTTGGCTATTTAATCTACGCAGGATTATTCTTGGCTTCGCTTGGAGTGATGGTTCGAATTTCTCTTTTTAAGCTACAATCCATAAGATCATAATGCCAATAGAGGAAAATAAAATAAGTAAGGCATCAATCATATTAATAGTAACAATACTTTTATTTGTTATTGGTACATATTTTTCATTAAAACAAATTAATAAATCTATAGAAAATTCTACAGACTCATTTATTTCTTGCGTTGCAAATGGCTTTCCTGTGCTAGAGTCATTTCCTAGAAAATGTACAGACGGAGAGGGAAATTCATACATAGAAGAGGTTATTCCTCCAGTCAATGCGATTACCAACGAAAAAGTTCATGTGTATTATCCAGTGCCAGGAACGACTGTTAATACTCCAATTTCTTTCTCTAGTACCATGATCGCTCCAATCATTCACAATTAATTGGTTATTAACGTATATTCTCATTCCATCATCAGAATATGTGTAGAATGTGTACTTTTCTGTATACTGAGGAACTATATAACCTTCCCATTTAATGCTTAAATTATCTACACCCATAGAAGAGTGGGGAGAATTATATCCAAAACTGAAATTAACGTTTGAATCTATCCTACTAAATTTAAACACTGTAAATCCTATATTGTCATAATAAGACCCATTTAAACCATTTAAATATTCTTGAG